>JAQGPC010000177.1 GCA_028293285.1 Pedosphaera sp. | reverse complement strand
CTCCTTAACACTACTTAAGTCTCCTTAACTCTCCTTTTCACTCGATACACGGGTGTGCGTATTAATTTCCCTCCCGTTTGGTTCATAATCTTACTCATAATCATAATCCTAATCTCCTTCCGAGATTACGTCCCCAGACCGCCGACAGCCTGTCGCCACGTCCACTGGCTCCGAACCCCTTCAACTCACGGTCCATATAATTTTTTAGTGTCCGTTAACGTTCGTTAGCGTCAGTTAACGTGTGTTAACGTCAGATAGTACCATACACGTATTAATTCCCCTTCGAGCCGTTTCGTCCGTCCAACCTGATAACTTGAGAACCTGAAAACCTGATAACAAGTGTTCCCAATCACCCGCCACTTCACTTTTTTAACCGTAAATAACCGCAATTAACCGTAATTATCGCGGGCTAACCGTAATTCTGAGACGCCGAACGCCTCCCGTTCGGACATCCGTCCTCCGGCTTGAATTGTCAAAGATCACCGGCACAACCAATGCGCCGCCCGCCCAATTTGGGCTTGAAACCATAAATAACATTCGTTATAAACAAGTCAACCTTTTTTTAGCAGAATCTGCACGTAGCTGGAAACGCCTGTCCCGCATGCGGCGATAAGTTTCCAGCCCCCCCTCGTAGCGCAGATTTTCCAATCTGCTCCTCCCACGACGCGGGACAGGACCGACATTCCTGTCGGCATGCCATAAACCAACCCGACCCCATTGAATCCCAACCCGATTGCCAATAAGTTCTCTCTTCCCGGAGGGCGGAGTTCCACGAGGCCCTAACTTGCCCCTCCCATCTCCGCTCCGGAGAAGCACTGGACATTAACCGGTGGTAATGACGCGCCCGCGTCAGCGACCACCGGACTGCTCCCCATCAAACTCAACGTCCTGAAAGGCCACCGGAACCTATTCAAAACTCACCACCATTCCTGTCAGCCATTTCCTTCTCCTTCGGAGGGCAGAGTTCTACGAGGCCTTAACTTGACCCAGCCGATTCCAGTCAATCCCTTTACAAGACCGTGATGTGAGCAGAAAATGACACCATATGACTCCTGAGCAACGGTCTCGTGCAATGGCTGCTGTAAAGCTAAAGAACGGCCCGCTTGAGCGACAAATTCAAAACCAATTAAAAAGCTTGGGATTGCGCTTTCGGTGCAACGTCAAAACCCTTCCAGGGTCTCCAGATATTGTTTTTCGCAAGCAAAAGATCCTCGTATTTATAGATGGGGACTTTTGGCATGGATATAAGCTTTCTGCTTGGGAACATAAACTTTCCCCTTTCTGGAAGGAAAAGTTGCACAAAAACCGCAGCCGCGACCAAAAAAATTTTCAAAAACTTAGATATAGGGGGTGGAAAGTAATAAGAATTTGGGAGCATCAAATAAAAAAGGATCTATCTGCTTGCACCCACCGAATTCTCCAAGCTCTAGAAAATAGCAAAATTGCTTCTCGTAGTCTTTAAGATATATTGTTGGCCGCAGGCTTGTTCGTGGACTCCAAGTAATGTTGGTTTTGCAGATAGCTTTTGATGTTTTGGAGAGTTTGAGAAAGAATTTCGACTGTTTGTGAACGAGCCTCCTCCAGATCCGAAGGAGATGCATTTCTACCAACCTCTGCAAACGACTTTACACCATGTGCAAGATCATTTCGGAGGTCTTTCACTGTTTGCAGCATCGAAAAATCTCTTCCCGTTGGCTCCTTAAATCCAAACCTGGTAGCAGTTCGGCGTATGATACGAGCATCTAGATTTCCAGCAAAATTTTCTTTTCGTTCGAATGTTTCATGAATTACATCGCGAGCCAGTGAGAGGAGTTTTGGCAGCAGTTTATCCATGTCCCGTTTCTTAAAGTTTTTAAGGATTTCCTGGCGTAACTCTGCGCGACAATCGTCAAAACTAATGCCTCCTAACTTAAGTTCTACAAAGATTGCCTCTATAGCGTTTCGCATTGTGGATTCCACCAGGTTGTAAAGCATGAGATAACAAGTCGCTTTAAATGTTTTGAGAAGCTCTTCGTGCTCATGTGTCGAAAACGCTATTTCGTTATCTTTAGTCGTTCGAAGAGAAATTTCAGCATTGGCAAGTTGGATAACGAATCGAAAGTAACCTTCGACCTCCTTCGAACGTGTCTGAAAATCCACAAATACCGAGTTCATTCTATCTTTCCGAGGAGATGGTTTCTAACGTATTCAATGCGTTTACGCACTTTGGGTTTCGAATTACTAGAGTCAGAAGTTGTCAATTCATGAAATTCTTCGCCATCGGCCCATACATCGGTTGAAGGAGGGTTTAGGCTGGGATTCTCTCGTAATGCAAGAGCCGACCCGACGGCAATAGCCTCGAATCGAACACGCTTGGCCGTCTTGTAATTGGGTCGTTTAAAGCCATAACGAAAGTTTGTCTGAACGAAATTCAGCATCCCGTCATAATCAGCCCACATCGCATTTTCGTTAAACGCGGTATTTTTATCTTTCACGTATTGATCTAGAAAATCTTTCACGCTCTTATCAAACTCAGTGTAACGCTCAGCATAAGCGAAGAAGCGGAGGGCAAATTCTTCACGCTCCCGACGCTTTACATAAGCAGGCGAAAGCGGTGCGAGCTTTTGTAATAACGGATGTGCGGCACATTTTTCAATGAACGTAACGAAGGGGCCGTCCATAATTCCTCGGCGCTGTTCCATATCCCGGAGTGGGTCGCTGCCCGTATTTATCCGCTCAAAGAGATCTCTGCGTGTTTCCTCATCCGCCTCATCAGATAGTGCAATTATTCTGATAGTGGTTCGATTAAACTTCCGTTGTCTTGCCAAGGGAAGATGACTAAAAGTCGAGCCGTTTAGTGCTTGCAACTTTTCGAGATCCTTCAACACCAAATTGTCTGAAACAAATTCGGCAAGAGTGCGAATTCGTTGAGACCCATCAACGATTTCGAGCCTTCCTTCTCCATCCTTCCCCTCCTCTTCTCTTTCTTCGGCTAAAAACAGAAAGGGGATTGGCAATCCGATCAGCACGGATTCGATGAATTTCGACTTCCGTTTTTCGTCCCAAGTATGTTCTCGTTGATAGTCTGGAATGTAGAATTCAGGTGTAAGAGCGTTTCCTTCGTCCTCTTGGTTTTCACCGAGATATTTTTCGACAATAACTTCTATTGGATACTCAATGATATTGTAGTCGACGACCTTGCGGTGCTCCTCAATCTGCGCCTCAGCTTCGTCGACATTCCAATTTTGAAGGTTTGGTTGTTGATTTGACATTAAAATTCCTTTCAGTGGCCATGTGCTACGAGATGCTGGTGGATGGTTTTTCCAACGATTTCACCCAGACGCACCGGCACTGCATTCCCAATCATTCGTCCAATAGTTTTGAAGGGGTATTTAGCATCTGGTTTTACGAATTTATAATCCTTGGGAAAGGATTGAAGGAGGGCGCCTTCACGAAGAGAAATAGCTCGATCTTGTTCGGGGTGGCCAAATCGTCCGTTGCCGAAACCGTAAAATTGCGTGGTGATAGTTGGAGAGGGCTTGTCCCATTCCATTCGACCATAAACGCTCGGATATGTTTGACCGGATTCTTCCTTGTGACACTTCGCAACTAGATTACTCGGCCAGTCACGCCAAGTGCCCCCCGGTTTCGAATGTCGGATACGTTTCAGATTGATGGATGTGAGACGACTTGTGCGATGAATTGGGTCTGTGGAACACTCCTCTCCGGATTCAAGTTCTGGCAGAGAACGCAATACATCCGAAACTTTTCGATATTCTGTCGGACTGTGAGTTGGTGGAATAAGTTCAATCATTCCAAAGCGCGAGGCCACTATAACGAGACGCCGCCGATGTTGTGGGATTCCGAAATCAGGGCAATAGACTACGCGCTTTTCAACATCGTCGGTAAAATGAAATCCCTCGTCTTTGAGAGTTTTAAGAAATTTATCGAAGACAGAATATCGTTGAAGTTCAGGAACATTTTCCATGGATACAATATCAGGTTTGACTTCGCGGATGAGACGAGCGAATTGAGTCAAGAGTGTCCATTTTGGATCATTCTTATTGTCCAATCCCTGCGTGTATTTAGAGAATGTTTGACAAGGAGCACAACCTACCAAAATACGAGCGTGTCCTTTAGGAAAATGTTTAGCCAACTCGTTACCAGTCAAGTCAGCGATGCTTGTGTTATGAAATTTGGCGGGAGAATTGTTGTGATCATACGCATAACGGCAAGCTTCATCAATGTCGTACCCTGCTACAACTTTGATACTGGCGTCTAATAATCCTCGAGTCAGCCCACCAGCACCGCAAAACAAGTCGACAGCAGCCGTTAAGGGTTGCCTTTGACAATTGTCTTTTAGTTTACCTCGTCGCATAAAGATTTCCAAGATAATAAGACCCTTAAAAGAGAGAGGGCAAGTCCGCAATGTAAGTTACCTACTTTTTTTTACCGCATAAGCCATTCGCACCCAGAATGATCCAAGCTATGAACCGAGCTTAAAACACTGAAACCCCTTGGTCAATCCCCGCCTTACATCACCCAGCCAGTTCCCTGCTCAATTTTTCATTTTTCCTTGCCCCTTACCGTTCACGAGACACAGGCGTATGCTTTTCTGACCCCACTTTGCACCCATTAAACCTGTGCTTTATATTCTCTGAGTAGTTGACAGGTAGGGAGGATGGCATGCCAAGCACACACAGTTCGGAGCCGATGCGTATCGCGATGATTTCGACTCCCTTTTTGTCCGTTCCACCCCACGATTACGGCGGCACCGAACTCATCGTCTATGAACTGGTTGAAGGCTTGGCTGACCGCGGCCACGACGTCACCCTCTTCGCCCCCGGCAACTCCGTAACGCATGCCCGGTTGGCCTGGCTTTATCCCGAACCAAAATGGCCTCCCCATGCGTTGCCGGACATAAATCATGCGACGTGGTCAATGGCTCAAATCGCTGCCGATGGTTTCGATCTGATCCACGCCCATTCTCCTGCGGTGCTGGGTTTGGGTCGCTTGGTGCCGAACATTCCCATCATTTATACCATCCATCACGATCGTGACGAATACTTCTCGGATTACTACCGTCATTTTCAAAATGTGCAATACATCGCCATCTCACATAACCAGCAAAGACTTGAAACCCCCTTGGTCGGCTGCCAGGTAATCCATCACGGATTGGCTCCCGAGCGGTTTGAGTGGACTCACCACCCGGGGGATTATGCCTGCTTCCTTGGCCGCTTTTCGAAAATCAAGGGACCACATACCGCCATTGACGTCGCCCGGCAGGCCGGTCTGCCGATTTGTGTGGCCGGAGAAATCCATCCCGAGGACGAGAAGTTCGCTGAACGCGAGCTTAAACCGCGCCTCAATCAACCACATGTGCGATACCTCGGTTGCGTAAGCTTCTCACAAAAAGTACCGCTGCTGCGCGATGCGCGCGTGCTCCTTTCACCCCTCGAATGGGAGGAACCCTTCGGCCTGGCCCTGATTGAAGCGATGCTTTCGGGATGCCCGGTCGTGGCCTTTCCGCGCGGGAGCGTCCCCGAATTGATTGAAACAGGAGTTACGGGTTTTATCGCTGGCTCCCCCGAAGAGATGGCTGAAATCATCCGGCCGGGCGGAGTCCTGGAATCATTCGACCGATGCCGCTGTCGCTGCCGGGCGGCGGAGCGATTCAGTCGAGCCCGTCTGGTGACTGACCACTTGCGATTATACCAGCGTGTCATCGCGGCACATGCGACCAGGAAAACCCATTCCAGCCATCCTGCCACCCCCGTCGCCGCATGAATTCCTCCGTCCAACTCCTTGTTTCTGTGTCGCGGGAAGAAGCGGTCGGCCATTCTGCCGTCATTTGCGCCTCGCCAACCCTGGCCGAAGATTCCATCGTGTTAAAGCACAACCGCTATTTTCTGGTCACCGATTCCATGGGGAATGTTATCCCTTCCGATCATTGTTCCCTTGGATTATTTCATGATGACACCCGTATCCTGAGCCATTATGCGTTGCGTGTGCGCGCCGGACCGCCTTCGCTCCTTTCCGCCCAGGTCTTGCGCAGTTACAGTGCGCGAATTGATCTCGCCATCAACGACGCTGAATTCGGCGGCAATAGTTGGGATCCTAAAAACTGCGTTCATATTTTACGAGAGCTTGTGGTTGCCGACCGTTTGATGGAACGGGTTACCCTGACCAATCACCTGCCCATAACGATTGATTATTGGTTCGAATTGTCCCTGGGTTGTGATTTTGCCGATATCTTTGAAGTGCGCGGTTGGAAGCGCGAACGGTTCGGCCAATTTTATGCCCCTCAAGTAAGCGATGCCATGCTCAAATTTGCTTATCGCGGCTCTGATGACGAATTGAGGCAGACCATTATCAAATTTTACGAACCTCCCATTACGCTGGATTCCAACAAAGCGCGCTGGGAATTCAGCCTGATGCCGAAGGGCCATTTCCAGGCGGAATGGGAAGCCTACGTTGAAAATGGCGAAACGAGCCGTCCCGTCTGCACCGGGTTCAGGATCGAGGAGCAAAGAAAAACCGTTGGACAATATTATGACTCTTGGGCTTACGAATGCACACAGTATGCCACCGACATGACGGAGTTTGACCATGTGCTTCATCGGGCAGTGGAGGATTTGCGCGCGCTTTATATTGGAGCCGATGATGGCACGATCATTTCCGCCGGCATTCCCTGGTATTGCGCTCCCTTTGGCCGCGACACCATCATCACCTCGCTCCAGACCCTTTCCCTCAATCCGCGCATTGCCATTAACACCTTGAAATATCTCGCACGCCATCAGGGTCAACGCGAGAACCCATTCACCGAGGAGGAACCGGGAAAAATCATGCACGAATTGCGCCGGGGTGAATTGGCGCGCAGTGGAGAAACACCCCATACTCCCTATTACGGCACCATCGATGCCACCCCGCTTTGGCTGGTGCTCCTGCATGAAACCTGGCAATGGACCGGCGATGACCAACTCGTGCGCGATCTCCTTCCCCACGCCGACCGCGCCCTCGAATGGATCGCCCGCTATGGTGATTTGGATGGCGACAACTTCGTCGAATATCTCGGTGCCCGGGCCAACAAAGGCCTCGTCAACCAGGGTTGGAAGGATTCCAGTGATGGCGTTCCCTTTCCCGATGCCACCCTGCCCGTCCCTCCCATCGCTTTGGTGGAGGTGCAGGGTTATGTCTTTGATGCCTTCACGCGCATGGCCCAATTGTATGCTGCATTCGGGCAACCACAGCGCGCGGAAAATTTACAGGAACAAGCGCAACATCTGCGTGAAGAAATTTCCCGGCGCTTCTGGCTCGAAGAACTGGGAACCTTCGCCCTCGCTCTTGATGGCCGGAAAAACCCTCTACCAACCATTAGTTCCAATGCCGGCCATTTACTCTGGAGCGGGGTGCCGGATCATCATCAGGCAGCCAAAGTGGCGGAACACCTGTTAAGTCCGGACATGTTCTCCGGTTGGGGTATCCGCACCCTGAGCGCCTCCCAACACGTGTTCAATCCCATGAGCTACCATAACGGTTCCGTTTGGCCTCACGACAATTCCCTCATCGTCATGGGCCTGGCGCGTTATGGATTTTCCCGGGCCGCCCTGCCGATCCTGGCCGGCATGCACGATGCCGCCGCGCACAGCAAGTTTGAACGATTACCGGAATTATTTTGCGGCATGCCTCGGGCCCATGACCTCCATCCCGTCTGGTATCCCGTGAGTTGTTCCCCCCAGGCTTGGGCCTCCGGCGCTTTCTTCATGTTGTTGCAAGCCATGCTCGGAATCACACCCGAAGCACCCGCGCGCGTTCTGCACGTCCGCAATCCGCTTCTGCCTGATTTTCTCGACACCCTCACCATTTCAGAACTCGCGATTGGCAGGTCCAAGGTTTCGCTCCAATTCAAACGGTACGGTGATCGCACCCTGGCCAACCTCCTTTCCACCTCCGGCGACCCCGTGCAAGTCAGAATCGAACTTGATTGAGGCAATCAAGAAGAGCCGCCTTCGCCCCATCCATCTTACTCTTAATCATAATCTTAATCCTAATCTCTTCATCCGCGCATCCTCATTATCCATCCCATTTAGATGTTCAAGCCGAAGTTCGATGTCGGATGTTCCTTGCTTCAACTCCTTTGATTTTTCTCAAAAACTCCCCTGGCGTTCGTAAAACACAGGCGTATGTTTTTTAGAAGGATGTGCCTATTCAGTCAGGCACCCCCAACTTCTGCATGGCCACCACGGAAGGCGGCTTTCATCCATCCAACACACGTCCCTATTACTAAGTGAAGTTGGGAAAATTTTGGCAAGAAAGGCCATTCAACCAGCTTGCGAATGGCTTTCCTCAAACCGTCATTCTTGCCCACTTTTTACTCCTGTCACTGGGGACAAACCCGTGACTTCTTAAGGCCCGTAGGGCCGGCATGTGTATAGGGATTAATCCCAAAAAGAAACCCGCTTCGGCCCGCGATTTTAAACAGCTCGATACAGACAATCCGAAGCGGAACCGACCAGCGCAATCCAGCACATCCCCCCACGTTATTCTTGCCAATCTTTTACTCACCTCACTTAACCCCTCTCCAATTCGATCCAGAAGCGGCTTCCCTGCCCGAGTTCCGATTCGACTCCCACGTGGCCGCCCATTTTTTCAACCGCCTTTTTAACCATGCTCAAACCCAGCCCGGTTCCTTCATACTCTTTACTGCTATTCACGCGGGTGAAGACGTCAAATATGGTTCCGTGATTCTTTGGCAGGATGCCGATGCCATTATCCTGCACCCAAATCCGTAATCGCCCTTTGGTGGGTTCGGTCCAAACCTTGACACATGGGACACGGCCACTGGGGACAAATTTAAGCGCATTACCCAGGAGATTGGAAATGCATTGGCTCAACGGCACTTCATAGCCCCGGACTTGGGCAGACGAGGCGACGATCTCAATATCAGCCCCGCGCAAATTCGGGTAAGTTTCCACCATCTCTCGCATCATTTTATCGAGATCAAATGTCGCAATTTCATTTTGATCACGCGTTAGCTTGCTATAGGCAAGCACATCATGAATCAGGCGATCAAGACGGGTGGCTGAAGATTTGATGCGGTCCAAATACATTTTCGCCTCGGGATTCAGCTTAACTGCATGATTTTCCAAAAGTATTGCGACCATTCCCTGCATGGAACGAAGCGGTGCGCGCATATCGTGAGAGACGCTGTAGGAAAATGCTTCCAGTGCCACGTTATTCTCGAATAATTCTTCAGAGGTTTTTCGCAGCGCATCTTCGCTCTGTTTTCGTTCGGTGAGATCGGTGACAATTACCGAGACCCCTTCCACGCCACTGGCGCTCATCGTGCGGAACGAAAGATGAACCGGACAGGAAGCGCCATCCGCAGCCTGAAGACTTAATTCTTCCATGGCACTGACGGGCTCCTGGGCCCGCAAGTAAGACTCAAGTTGTAGATGCTTATCAGCCGGAAAAAATTGTTGCCAGGAGGTGCCGATGACTTGTTCCAGAGGCGTTTTAGATAACACGGCAAAACGTGTGTTTGCATAAAGAATCGTTCCATCCGGACTAAGCATCAATGCCCCTTGGTTCATTTCCTCCACCAGGATGCGATAAGGCATTTCCGCTCCCTTAAGTGTAAAGACCTGATCCCCCTCCGATCCCGAGACTACCAGTGCATCCACTTCTCCGCCACGAATGGCGTTTAAGGTTTCCTCGGCTTCGGCCAAACGAGCTTTAAGTTCTACAATCTCAGCTTTTAGATCACTTGTTTTTTCCATTTACCTCCTTGGAATTTTTTACCGGACGTAGATCCAACCCGAGCAAAATTCGATCGCTATTGGTCATGTCACCGATGAATTTCCGCAACGGCAACGGCAATCTTTTTATCAGCGTGGGGGCGGCAATGATCTGCTCTCCCTTGGCCAGAACGGGTTGTTGATAGATATCGATTATTTCCAGGGTATAACGGCCTTTCAGATGCTCTTCGCAAATCTGTTTTATGTTGGTGATGGCACGAATGGATTTCGGGGTGGAGCCGGTGACATAGAGCCGCAGACAATATTTCTCGTCGGCGGCTTTGGTTAGCGCCTCTTCCCATTTCCTGGATTGCTCTTTTATAGATTCAGGTTTCATACAGTTTGCTCATCCCTTTGACGCAGATCCAAACCCACCAGGACGCGTTCGGTATCGGATAGGTCACCCAGGATTTTTCGGATCGGCACCGGCAGTTTCCGCACCAGCGTAGGGACGGCGAGAATCTGGTCGCCCTTGGCCAGCGTGGGATTTATCAGCAAGTCAACCACCTCGATGTTGTATTTGCCGGGAATATATTCTTCGCAGATTTTTTTGAGATTGGCAAAAGCAGTGACCGATTTCGAGGTTTGCCCTGCCACATAGAGTCTAAGCTCCCAAGCTTCCTGGCTCGGCGCCTTTGAAGAGTTCTTTTTTTCCGTCTTGGTGGTTTTACTCATTTAGTGCCTCAATGAATTCTGTTTGTTCCGTTGTTTTTGAGTTTTGGTTCGACGTCCGCCTGGCGGTTGGCGGCAATATTGAACCGGCTCTTGGCATTGACTTGTTCAAGCAGAGTTTCGTCTGTGATCTCCTGGTTGAGTGCTTCGATTTTTGCTTCCAACCCGGCTTTCAAGACCGCTACCTGGGCTTCGGTGACCCCGCGTTCGCGCTCAATCTCTCGTTGGCGACGATCCATTTGCGCCTTGCGCCGATCAATCTCCGCCTTCTCGCGGCCTTCCTGCTCGATGCGGGCGGAACCGGTTAGCACCGTTGACGGACCGGCATAAACATCCACCAGGCCAATGCCGTTATTGGAGAGCAGCACCTCCCGGATCTGGTTCGAATGCTCCATCCCGCGGGCTTTCAGAATATAAAGCCCTCGATTGCGTTCTCCACCCGACTCGATGTTGCGCAACAAGACCCAGACATCCATCAGGGAGGCGATCGCGACTTCCGATTGGCTGGTGTTATCGCCGGTGGTAAGACTCGGGAACAGCGCGGTAACCTGTTCCGTTTTGAAAAAATCAATCAGCCGGGTCAGCATGGAACGCACTTCGATTTCGGTGCCCACGCTGATTAAATTGGTGACCGGATCCATGACGACCACGCGCGGCTTGAATTTTCTTACAGCGTCATAAATGGTTAGCAGATGCATCTCCAACCCGCAAAGCGAAGGGCGGGAAGCGTGGAATTGCAGCAATCCTTTCCTCACCCACGGTTCGAGATCCAGGCTGATGGACTTCATGTTGCGCAAGATCTGGTTTTGCGATTCCTCGAAAGCAAAATAAAGCGAGCGCTCCCCGCGACGGGCAGCCGCATCAACGAAAGCGGCAGCGATGCTTGACTTGCCCGTCCCTGCCGTTCCCGAGACAAGAATACTGCTGCCCCGGAAAAATCCTTTGCCGCCCAACATCGTATCCAGCCGCTCAACGCCACTCGAAATCCGTTCGCTCGAAGCTGGGTGATCCAATCCCATGGAAGTGACCGGCAGGACCGAGAACCCGTCTTTACTGATCAGAAACGGATACTCATTGGTTCCATGCACTGACCCGCGATATTTCACCACGCGGAGACGGCGGGTGGAAAGCTGTTCGTTCACGCGGTGGTCGAGCAGAATGACGCAGTCGGCCACATATTCCTCCAAACCATGACGGGTCAATAGGCCATCGCCGCGTTCGGCCGTGATAATGGCGCTCACTCCCTTGTCCTTCAACCAACGGAAAAGCCGCCGTAATTCGGAACGGAGGATCGCGTGGTTCGGCAAAGCCGCAAACAACCCCTCGATTGTATCCAGCACGACCCGTTTGGCCCCAATGGAGTCAATGGCGTGGTTCAAGCGGATGAACAGACCTTCCAGATCGTATTCGCCGGTTTCCTCAATTTCGCTGCGTTCAATCCGAACGTGGTCCAGGACGATTTTTTTCTTCGCGGACAATGCATTCAAGTCAAACCCGAGCGACGCAACATTTCTGGTCAGCTCTTCCTCATTTTCTTCAAAAGACATGAAGACGCCGGGCTCATTGTGCTCCACTGCGCCGCGGACCAAAAATTCCATGGCCATAAGGGTCTTCCCGCAACCGGCATTGCCGCAGACCAGGGTGGGCCGGCCTTTGGGCAACCCGCCCCCTGTGATCTCATCCAACCCGGAAATGCCGCTGGAGATTTTTTCTAATGGTTGAAGCTTTTTCGCTTTGGTGTTTTTAATTTTCATCATTAAATCTTTCTTCAAATTTCTTGCTGGAATCCTGGCTATATTCCAAACGATGACATCCACTGACTATTACGCCTTCATTCCCTTAACTAACTTGGGCCTCTCTAAGTTCTGCCTCTCTCCACCTCCCCAACGATCTAAAATCGCGGCAGGCACAGACAGTCATCTGCTGAATGGTCCCGCCAACAGTACGGAGGAGCTTTTTAGTATTAAGATATGAACTTTTTAGTTCACGAGGGTTGTGAACCCACTAGGTTATCTGCCCCTCACTGTTATATAGCAAGCGGTTTCCTTCACGATGAAGCCTATTGCGCATGGGGTAATCACCCCATACGTATGCCTCCAAACCATCACTTATCTCTACCTTTTTTCATCTTATTAAAATTCCCTCTAGCAATCATTGAATAGAAGCGTACGCTTTTCTAGAAGGATGTACCTATTCAGTTAGGCACAACCGAACAAAAAGGATTTTTATGGCAAAGGTTCTCGGCATTGATTTAGGCACCACCAACTCCTGCATGGCCGTTATGGAAGGCGGCGAGCCCTCCGTTCTCGAAAACTCCGAAGGCAAACGCATCACCCCTTCCGTCGTCGCCTTCACCAAATCGGGCGAACGCATCGTCGGCGACGCGGCCAAACGACAGGCAGTCACCAACTCCCGCAATACAATTTATTCCATCAAACGCTTCATGGGCCGCAAGTTTGATGAAGTGCAGGAGGAAATCAAACTCGTCTCCTACAAAGTCGTCCGCGCCTCCAATGGCGATGCCGCCGTGGAAGTCGAAGAAGGCGGTAGGCGCAAAACTTACAGTCCGCCCGAAATTTCCGCCATGATCCTCGGCAAACTAAAGGCCGACGCCGAAACCCGCCTCGGTGAAAAGATCAACCAGGCCGTCATCACCGTGCCCGCGTACTTTAACGATTCCCAACGTCAGGCCACCAAGGATGCCGGACGCATCGCGGGACTGGAAGTGCTCCGCATTATTAACGAACCCACCGCCGCCTCCCTCGCCTACGGTCTCGATAAAAAGAAGGACGAGGAGATCGCTGTTTACGATCTCGGTGGCGGCACGTTCGATATCTCCGTCCTCGAAATCGGCGAAGGCGTCTTCGAAGTCAAAGCCACCAATGGCGACACTCACCTCGGCGGCGATGATTGGGACAACCGCATCATGAATTGGGTCCTCGATGAATTCAAAAAAAGTCAGGGCATGGATTTGCGCAATCAACCCGACGCCCTCCAACGCATCCGCGAGGAATCCGAGAAGGCCAAGATCGCTCTCTCCAGCACCACGGTTTATGATATCAACCTTCCCTTTATCACCGCCGATGCCAGCGGCCCCAAGCACATCAGCCTGCAACTGACCCGCGCCAAAATGGAGCAACTCTGTGAAGACCTCTTCGAACGCACGAAGCCTCCAGTGATACAATGCATCAAGGATGCCGGCATTACCGCCAATGACATTGATGAACTCGTCCTCGTCGGCGGCATGACTCGCATGCCGAAAGTCGTTGAAACCGCCCATTCCATCATCAACAAGCAACCCCATCAAGGCGTCAATCCCGATGAAGTCGTTGCCATCGGTGCAGCCATTCAAGCCGGCGTGCTCGGCGGCGAAGTCAAGGATGTGTTGCTCCTCGATGTCACTCCGCTTTCGCTTGGCATCGAAACCCTCGGTGGCGTGAACACCAAGTTGATTGAACGCAACACCACCATTCCCACCCGCAAATCGGAAATCTTCTCCACTGCCGCCGACAATCAACCCGGTGTGGAAGTCCATGTCTTGCAGGGCGAACGTCCCTTGGCCCGCGACAACAAGACTATTGGCCGGTTTCAACTCACCAATATTCCACCCGCCCCGCGCGGCACGCCACAAATCGAAGTTGGTTTTGACATTGATGCCAATGGCATTCTGCACGTCGGCGCCAAGGACCTCGGTACCGGCAAGGAACAGAAAATCACCATTACCGCGAGCAGCGGCCTCTCCAAGGACGAAATCGCCCGCATGCAACGCGACGCCGAGCAGCACGCCGAGGAGGATCGCCGCCAGCGCGAGGAAATCGAAGCCCGCAACGAAGCCGATTCTTCCGTCTATCGCTCCGAGAAAATGTTGCGCGACAACGCCGACAAAATTTCTGCGGACGACCGTCGCAAGATCGAAGATGCCGTGGCAACCGTGAAAGAAGCGCTCAAGGGCAGCGACGCCTCTGCCATCAAGGATGCGACCAGCCGTTTGAATGACGTCTGGCAAGCCGTCTCTTCTGAACTCTATCGCGCCGCATCGGAACGCGCTCAAGCCGGTCGCGGAGCCGGAGCACCCGGCGCAGGTGAGCACGTCCAGCAACCCGGCCATGACGAAAACGTCGTCGAAGCCGAAGTCGTGGACGAAAACAAAGGTGCCGGCAAGGCTTAAAGAAACTTGTTATGCAAACAAAACTAAAACCTTTGGGTAATCGTGTTTTGCTCGAACCCGTGGAAATACATGAAACCACTGTCGGCGGCATTGTTATTCCCGAGACTGCCGATGATCTAAAACCAAAAGAAGCAGTCATCGTCGAGCTGGGCACTGGCAAAACGGATGACTCCGGCAAAAAAGTCCCTTTTGAGGTAAAACCCGGCGACCATGTTTTGCTCAGCAAATATGGTGGCACCGATGTCGAACTCGAAGACAAGACTTACAAGGTTCTGGATTCCGACGACATCCTCGCTATCATCGCCGAACCCCGCGCTTAAACTTCTCGACCGGGCAGGAGGCACTTTCCCTCCCGCCCGGTCGCATAAGCTTCATTGTAGCAATCAGTCTCGATCGCCTTTTCCATCGAATTTCTAGTCAGATTTATTACCGCGCGAATCACCCCGGCAATCGCACTTCGTATTGATTCCCTCGAAAATGCTGTTGAAGGCATTCGCGTTGAAACCGCCGGCGCACTTCAAGAAGTTCGCCTGTTGTAAAAGTTCGTAGACCGAATATCCCGTGTTGTTCCACAACCCAATCGCTGCACCATTTGAACCCACGTTGTACGTTTTGGCGCCCGTCCCCGTCTTCGATATATTAAAGTCAAAAAATACCGGGATCCAGCCCGCCAGATCATAATCCGTGACATACGTCGCCAGGGCCGCCGCCATCATTTGGGCATCCGTCTTCTGCCCTTTGATTGCGTAGAACTTAAGGAACAGGGCTGCGACCGCGGCATTATTTTTGCCCGTTAAATTATTCGCACCTGCGTTCCCGCCATAGAGACAGGGAAAATTATTTGCCAGCCAGTCGCCCAACGCCGTCGAATTAGGCTTCCCATAGTTAAGCACATTGATGAAATACTGGCCCTGCTTGCCGGCCCAGAAGCCGATCGTCGACGTGTCATCACAGACCAAAGGATTCGGCGGGGGTGGCGCTCCCCAGCACAAGCCCGCATTGTTCAGCGTCAGGTCCACGTCATTCGTAAAAGTGAAGCATGGAGTGTAGCCGGTAAGTGGCGTTACCGAACTCACCGTTGTCCCATTTGCCGGAGGAGGATAAGTCTGGCTCGTAAACCCGTAACCCGGTGGCAAATTTGAAAAGCGAATCTTGTACGTCCCACCCAGCGGCACCGTTGGAAATTCCGGAAAGTCCCCTTCGCTAAACGTCCACGACCCATTGGGATCTACCTGCACCCAATTCACCAGTGAATTGTCCGAGCATTTGCGCACCTCCACGATTACTCCGCTCACACCCGGTTCGCCGCCACCGCGAATGCCATTGCAATCATTATCATACCAGACCACGCCGCCAAAAATGTGTGCCTTGCCTTCCTGTGCCACAAGCAGGCCCACAGCCATTATGAGAATGTTAAACAACCCGAAAATCTGCCTCTTCATATAATTTGTTTAGTAGTTACGGACGGGGAACTTATACCTCTCTCGGCCAGCAGGTGGGCGAGACAATGCCAACTAACTGCCCCAAGTGTTATGGGGTATTTACCCACCTCTCATCTCAAAAGTTGCGCGGGGTAAGTGATTAATCCTCAAGTAAATCAACTATTTACTCATCTGCGACATTTGAAAGTCTCGTTCTGTTTTGAATTTCCATTGGACAAAATTTCGACCGGACGAATGCATTAACCTGCATCCATCCGGCCGTATACAAACTCCACAACTACCTGACCTTTAATTGATATCGCCCTGCGAATTAATCCCATCGAAAACGCTATTGAAAGCATTCGCATTGAAGGTGCCATTTTGCTTCATAAAATCCGCCTGTTTTAAAAGCGTCAGCACGGTGTACAACGTGTTGTTCAACAACCCGATCGCAGAGCCATTGGAACCCACGTTGAAAGTTTTGTCACCCGTTCCCGCTCCAACATTGAAGCCATAACCCACTGCCGCTGTGCCAGCCAGAGTGGAATCAGTGACATAGGCCGCTAGTGCTCCCGCCAATACCTGGGCGTCCGTCTTCTGTCCCTTCACATTAAAGAACTGGAGGAACAAAGCCGCAACCGCGCTATTTTTTTTCCCCGTCAAGTTATTCGCACCCGCATTCGCGCCATACAGATAGGGAAAACTAGTCGCGAGCCAGTTTGCAAGCGCTGTCGAGTTCGGTCCGCCGTTAAGCGAGTTGATTAATGCCTGGCCATTCTTGTTGTGCCAAAACCCAATTGTTGCCGTATCGCCAGAAATCAAAGGATTTGGCGGCGGCGGTGCTCCGTAGCACAAACCGGCGTTGTTAAGCGTGTCATCGAAGAAACTGATAAACGTAAAACACGGTGTGCAACCAGTCAGCGGATAGACCGAACTCACCGTTGTCCCATTTATCGGAGGCGGATAAGTCTGGCTCGTGAATCCGTAACCTGCCGGTAAATGTGTATAGCAAACCTTGTACGTTCCGCCGTATGGTACGGTTGGAAATTGGGGAAACGTTCCGTCACTAAACGTCCAAGTCCCATTGTGATCCACTGTTACCGAATTCACGAGTGAGTTATCCGAACATTTGCGCACCTCCACCACCACGCCACTCACACCCGGTTCCCCACCGCCGCGAATGCCATTGCAATCATTGTCATACCAGATCACACCGCCAAAAACATGCGCCCGACTTTCCTGTGCCACGAGCAGGCCCACAGCCATCAACAAAATGTTAAACAATCCGAAAATTTGCCTCTTCATATAATTTAGTTTGGTTACGAACGGGGGAATCAATACCTCTCTTGGCCAGCAGGTGGCCGAAACACTGCCAATTATACACTCCAATTGTTATGGGGTATACACCCCGATCCTGGTCCCAATTTCAACCAAACACCTTTGTCGCACTGACGCGTAAATCAAGGAACGCGAACCCGATAAAACCGCCTCGGCAAACTGTTCGTCTCGTAAAACAAGAAACTTCCATTTGTCGCTGTGTAGTTCGTCAAAGTCGTCCAATTCACCAGGTTCGTTGAAACTTCCAATACCTGCGTTTGCGTCGACAAAAGGATTAAGTTCAGCTCAGTCCTGTTGTTCGCCAATCGTCGCACGCTGGCAAAGCGAGGCAATAAAATCGCGGCACCATTCATTTGCGCATAATAACCATGAACCTTGCACCGGCAAAAAACCGCCGTATCATCTTGGATATCTCCGGGAAAAATTTCATAGCTTGTATTCGTAAAATTCAACCCAGTCCAATCCGACGGTGCCGTTCGCGCTTTGTCGGACCGGCAAAAAAGAGCCAGCGGCCATCCGAACATCGGTAAGCCATAACCATTCGTCATCACCGAAAGACTCGATGGCATCAAATCCTTGTGGTCCGCGCTCCAAATGCGACCAAGGGTTACGATCTGTTTCAGATTGTTGATGCAATTAACCGCGGACCAATACTCGTTGGTTGCCTTGGATGAAACCGCCGGATCCACCGTCAAGCTGGCTTCAGAGGACGCAGTCATCCCCATCAGATTGCTCACCGTCACACTGTAATAATCATTATCAGCAATCTGCGCGCCATGGATGACATAGGAGGAATTAGTCGCGCCGTTGAGGTTGGTGATTGTGAATTTTCCAACTCGATTCGTCACCCAATGCCCAATGGTTGGATCATCGGCATCGTCAACTTGGAAGACGATGTTGGTCACGTAATAAAGTTGATCCCTCCGCCATTGATACGCCACCGGCAAGCTGGCGCCGGGCGCAATCCTGACCCCGAACTGCACGTCCGAACCCGGGGTGACCTCCTGCTCCAATGGTCCGGCTATAATCGCCGGCCATCCACTCCGATATCCCCCCGCGGTACGCACGTACCCATCCGTGAAAAGATCGTTGTTATGGATGCGGCATTGGCAATCAACCGCTGCAGGGTACCAATCCGCCTGGGGAACCCATTGGTAACCGATCTGTCCCCAATCAAAATTATTCCAATTCGTCGGCGCCGGACGGCTGATATCCGCGGGACAGAACAGCACCGCGGGTGAGTTCAACTCGTTCGTAAAGTCCGTGAAACCTTGGGGAAACTGGTAGCCATTGTTATCGGACCAGATTTGTGCTCCAAAACTAATCTGTTTCAGATTATTGACACATTGAATGCTGGACGACTTTTGCCTGGCGAGATCCAATCCCGGAAACGGCCAATAAATAACCGTCGCCTCAACGCGCAAACCCGCCCCCACAATGATCAGCGCTAAGCCCCACCTCATGCTCCTTGTAATCAGTATTTGTAGTTTCTCCATTTGAATGCAGCTAAAAACCATGAAACGGCACAAAAAGCAATTCAAAAGCCATTAGGCTTTTGAATTCCATGCCCGGACACATACTTGCATCCGGGCTCATCTTCTCAGTAACGTTTCTCTGGTCGCGCCCGTTACATTCCGCAACCCCACCGGAAGACCGGAGTCATCGAGCAGTTCAACGCTTACTTCAAATTGAAGGAGGCGAAGATTGAGGAATCAAAAGCCAGGAAGCTTCATCCCGATGAATATCTCGGCGCTGGTCAAGGCTTGGCCGTCCCAACCAAAATCATCAAGCAGGCCGATGTGGTAATGATGCTGAACCTTTTCAAGGAGCGCTACTCGGCTAAAATCAAAAGGCCAATTGGGGAATATTACGAGCCGCGCACCGAACACGGATCGAGCCTCAGTGCTTGCGGGGGGCGTGGACGGCGGCAGTGTTTGGCTTTGGCGGCTTCCGGGCGAATGCAGATCACGTTGCAATCAATCTCGGCTTCATAAAAGTGGGTTGATTTGACAGCGCCTCGCTTGTGCGGCGGACTGCCTGTCACCGTTTCATGTGACTGTACGCCCGGCCGGTGCTTGCTCTAAGTTCGCAGCCATCCATAAACCCAGACAATTTTTCACGGCTCGACGTCACTCGCTCAGGTGCGATGCGTTGAACGCAAATAGCAGAATCATATGAAACGAAAACTTCAGCAGATCGTCGTTGCGGCGCTCAGTGCAGCCACATTGCTCAGCGGCCTCACAGTCCAGGCGACAACCTACACTGCCACCAACAATGCGGCGTGGAACACCGGCAGCACTTGGGATCCGAATGGAATTCCCGGCGCATCAGACGTGGCGATAATTCCAATCGGCAAAACAGTGACCTATGGAGGCACACCCGCCACAGTCGGCGCGATTCAAGTTGCCGGGACGTTTTCCGTCTCTGCCGCCGGCACGCTGGGCGACGTATGGATTGAAAGCACTGGGACGTTCAATCCCACCGCGTCTGGCGCGGCGGTTACTTTTAGCGGCAACGTCACAAACCAGGGGAACATGTCCATCACCGCCCTCGGTTCAGGAACGATCTATACCTACACCGGCGCGGGCAAGACGTTGGCCGGAAACATCAGCAATGTCATTGCCACGATCAACGGGACATACCAGAACGTCGGAACATTCGTCACCGGACTCAAGGGCACGCAGAACGCGCTGAGGGGTTCAGGTGCGTTGACCAACCTTGCGACGCTCGTCCTGGCCAGTGGTCAGAATACAACCCCCTCGATCACCACGCTGGATTGCAGCGCCGTTCCGAACCTTGTCACGTGGACCGGCTTCAATGGAACTCCGACACCCAAAGCGACGGCTTACTACGACCTTGTGCTCGGGAATACCGGGTCTGCGGGGTGGAATCTGAACGGTGTCGGCCTGAGCATCGCGAATAACCTCACTATCTTGAATACCGGATCTATCAATTCCTGGCCGTTGGATGGCACCATTCCCGGCACGTTCACTTATTCGGCTTCATCTTCCACGGCGAGCACATTCCCGGCGGCATTCACCGTCGGCGCGTTTAACATGAGCAATGGACGCATCACCATCCCCGCTGCCGCCACGCTCACTGTCACGAATACCGGCGCGGGCGTTTGGACGCGCTCGGGCGGCAGCTTCACTCCGAATGCGACTGGCACTGTTCGTTTCACCGGTGCGGCGCCTGATATCAACGGCGGCTTCACGAGTTTGCTCGTTGACAGCACCGCCACAGGCGCCATTTCCAGCACCAGCCTCTTCGTTACCAACTCGCTGACGATTGCTGCAGGCGCGTCATTGGATGTCACCGCGTTGAGCGGAAGCGCTCACGCAATGCTCGGCACGGAATCGTACTTCGGGAGCGGCACGCTTAAAGGCGACGTCACGACGGTTTCGGGCTCAAAAGTTTATGCCGGCACGGACGGCGGTTTCGGCACCAACCACATCACCGGCAACCTGACGATGGCGGCCGGCAGCACGAACGCCATGGACATTGATGCAACTGCGGCGGCTCCACACGACCAGTTGGTTGTTGATGGCGCATTGCCGCTGAACAACACGCGCTTCCGCCTCAAAGCACCGAGCGCGGGCATCGCCATTGATACCGCCAACGATTATCTTCTCGCCACCGCTGCGAGTATTTCGGGCACGCCGGTTTTGCAATGGGTCACCGCGCCGGCGAATTCCACCAACTACAGTCTCATCGCTGACGCCACCACCATCAAGCTCCATTACGCCGGAGTGCCTCCTTCGGGATCACCAGTGGTTTCCCATCTGGTCAGCGGCGGCAATCTGACGTTGTCGTGGGACACGACGACATTTCCTGGATATTTTGTCGTCGGCCAGACGAACAGCGCGGGCCTTGACACCAACAGCGCAAGCTGGACCGACTCGGGTAGCGGCGGCGTTAGCCCGTTCGTGGTTCCGATTAACCCGGCGAATCCGGCGGCGTTCTTCCGTTTGCGAAAGCCGTGATTATTCGTGGGGCAATCTGTCGGTTGCATCCTGAGCGCGCACCGAGTTCACGACAACCGACTGCTCCTGCCTGTCACCGATTCATGGGACTGTCACCTTCTCTCTCCTGTTTTAACCTAGGTTAAACAATTCAAGTGAAGAACGCAGCCTGTAGATTACAATGAATGTCTTGTCCCGATTCGCAGTTTTTCTGCCCCTGATTATTTGTTCGGTTTCAGTTCGAGCCGGTGTGGGCGCAGACATTCCGTGGACGACGTATGAAGCCGAGGAGATGAAAACAACCGGCACCGTTCTGGGGCCCAAATACGCTCCGTTCCTCGTTGAAACCGAATCGTCGCAGCAGAAGTGTGTGAAGCTCGCCGCTCCGGGAGAATACGTGGAGTTCACCGCGCAATCGGCCGCAAACGCAATGGTGGTGCGTTACAGCCTGCCCGACTCCGAAACCGGAGGCGGAATCAGTTCAAGTCTTGGCCTCTACAAAAATGGGAAACTCGTGAAGTTGATTCCTGTCACCTCGCACTATTCCTGGCTCTATGGGAATTACCCGTTCTCAAACCAGCCCAAGGAGGGAAAGTCGAGAAATTTTTACAACGAAGTTCGTTTGAAAGACCAATCCATCGCCAGGGGCGACGTCATTCGATTGCAAAAAACCGGTGACAACGCGGCATACTGCATCATTGATCTGGTTGACCTGGAGAAAATCGCGCCGCCCCTCTCTGCGCCCACGAAATCGCTTTCGGTCATGGACTTTGGCGCCGCGGGCACGGGTGAAACCGACGATACCGATGCGTTGAGAAAGTGCATCGTAGCGGCGAAGAAGCAGGGAAAAACCGTTTGGGTGCCCGCCGGCGTTTACAAGCTCACCGGCGATATTCTCCCGCCATCAGACGTGACGATTCAAGGCGCAGGCATGTGGCACACAACCTTTGTCGGCGATGCCGAGCTTTACCGCCAGGCTGACAAGCGAGTCCTGTTCAAACTCACCGGCAGCAACATCCATCTCGCCGATTTCGCAATCGAAGGAAAACTGAATTACCGCAACGACAATGAAGCGAACGACGGAATCGTTGGAGCTGACTGCGAGAATGCCACCATCTCGCGTGTTTGGGTGGAACACACCAAGGTCGGCGCGTGGATCTACAACGGCGCCAAGTTGACCATTGAAGAGTGTCGATTTCGAAACCTGCTTGCCGACGGTGTGAACTTTTACATCGGGACGCGTGAGTCGGTGGTTCAAAACTGCACCGCTCGCGGTACGGGCGACGACTGTTTTGCGATCTGGCCTGCGCCGTCCGCTCAAGGTTTCGCCGAGAAAAACGTGCCCGGACGGAACATCTTTCGCCACTGTACTGGTCAATTGACTTTCCTTGCGAACGGCGGGGCGATTTACGGTGGCACTGACAACAAGATCGAGGACTGTCTGTTCACTGACATTTCGAGCGGGTGCGGAATATTGATTAGCACAACATTTCCAACTTCGGATGAAGCCCGAAAGATTGATAACAACTTCAGCGGAACAACGGTCGTGCGGAACTGCGATCTGATTCGCTGCGGCGGTTATGATCATGGTTGGGCATGGCGCGGTTCATTCCAGCTTTGCATGGATCGCCGGAGCATCTCCGGCGTGCAAATCAGCAACGTGAACATCCGCGACAGCTTCTCTGACGGCCTGACGATCGTTGCGCCCGGCAACAAAAAAGGTCAAAGCACACTCTCGAACGTGCGGCTTGAAAACGTGAACATCCCCAAATCTGGAATTGGCTCTGAATCGCGACGCGGTTTGTGGGTCCGCGAGGATGCTGCCGGAAGTTTGGTGCTCGTGAATTCCAAAATCGCAGACGTTCAAAACAGTTCTTCCAAATTCGATATCCTGAGGCAATAAAATGATTGAGCCTCATATGACATGTCTGTTTTGTCCAATGTCCCCTTTTCATGGGACTATGGTAGAAGCAAAGCCTCGACTAAGAATATCTCCAACCATCGAAAAGATTCAGTGAAACAAAATCTATGAAATACATCAATTGGCCCACCCTGCTAGCATTGACCACGTGTTTGGCAATGGTCCGTTCGACAAAAGCCGACACGACCATCAGCACATTTGACACGCCCGGTTTTTCCCCCCCGAACGCACGTTATGCCTCCTGGTCCTCAGCGACGGTTACCGCCACCGCAACCAATTACATCATCGGTTCCTCTGGTGGCTATGGCAGTCTTTGGAAACAGGTCGGCCCCATCAGCGCATCGGGGAGCTCGAATATTGTTTTTGATGTCACCCTCAGCTCAGCCGACACAAACGCAAATGGGAAACTGGGGCCGATCATCACTCTGACGGACGGTGATGGCACGGTCGTCAGCTACCGCTGGTACGGGCGGACCTTGGGAAATCATATTCTGACCGGCAACTTGTCCAACGTCGCCCAAAGCAGCGATAATGGCGTTTCGAACAACACTGGTTTTCTGATTGTCGGCAACCCGGCCAATCTTGATCTCTCATCCATCTGGCATCTCAACGTGGAACTGGATTCGTCCACTTTCGGCGGCGCTTACACCGTGGCGCTTAATGACGTCAAATTTACGAATGGGGACAGTGGAACCGGTGGCGGCAGCACGGGCGTTTGCGCGGTGGTCAGCACGTTTGACAACGTCAGTCTGAGCGGAACGTATGGCAATTGGACCACTCAAACGCCAACGGCCAATAGTTTGCAGGTTACGGCCAGCGGTTACGGCGGTGGTTACCGCGGCATCACTCCGATCATCAACACCACGTCGGACAAAACACTTCAACTGAATGTTACGTTGACTGCCCCGAGCGGAGCGATCGGGAAGTTGGGTCCGCTCGTCATCCTTGAAGACGGGGACGGCACGCAACTGCGTTACGCATGGTACGGCCAGAACCCTGGCACCAATCTGGTGCTGACCAGCGCGCTGAGCGCGGGCGCTGTTGTGCAGGCTGGGTCAGTCAATGGGTTTGATTTTTCGAACATTTCATTCTTCCACATCCAGCTCGATCCCAGCACGTATTCGGGCAGCTACACTGTCGCATGGAACGATATCTCAATCATCGGTTGCAATGGCGGCGGTGGTGGTGGCAGCAACGGCACCGGAGTTTGTGCAACGATTAGCACGTTCGACAATTTCTTCATGGGCGGAGATTACGTCGGCTGGCAAAGCGCGAATGAGGTTTCCACTGCCACCAACTGGCAGATGACAGCTACAGGCTTTGGCGGTGGCTTCGCAGCCATCACTCCCAATATCACGACAACCTCAAATCGGACGTTGCAATTCAATGTGACGCTGACCGCTCCCCCCGCGGCCAACGGCATGCTGGGACCGCTGGTGATCCTCGAAGATGCCGACGCAACGCAGTTGCGCTACGCCTGGTATGGACAGAGTCCGGGCACAAACCTAGTGCTGACCAGTGTGTTGAGCGCGGGAGTGATCGCGCAAGCCGGAAGCACGCCAGGATTTGACTTCAACAACATTGCGTTCTTCCACCTGCAATTGGATCCGAGCTCCTATTCCGGGAGCTATACCATCGCCGCCAACGATCTTTCCATCATCGGTTGTCCGACAGTGACGATTCAGATCACGTCGTACAGTTACGATTCGAACAGCGGTCAATTCACGCTGACGTGGACCTCGGAGAATGGAGCGACCTACGCGATTCAGGCGGGTTCAGACGTAACCAGCCTGACGGATTTGGTGACCGGAATTCCGTCCAGCGGCGGCACGACGACCGCGACCGTTACGCCGGGAAATGCGAGCAGGAACTTCCTTCGAGTCAGAAAGCAATAATTGGGTCCAACCGCGGAATTGGTTGGGTAGGAAAAGCCAGCGGACATCCTTCGCTGGCTTTTCAACTGAAACTGGTGTTTAATGGTAACATGCCCCGTCGGCGAAAAACAAATAGCTGAATGAATTACCCAGTCTTTCCCGGCCGATTTTGGCGAACGTTCCCAGCGCGCATCCCGCGGCTCGCTTCAATCCTGTTTTTCATCTGTTTTTGCCAGCGCGCGTTTGGGATCAGCGGGGCCGCCGTTCCCTGGGCCACCTACGAAGCGGAAAGCATGACGGTGAACGGGGTCATTTTAGGACCGGCCTACACCCCCAATGTTGTGACGTCGGAATCGTCCGGCCGAAGATGCGCGCAGTTAAGTTCCACCGGTCATTACATTCAATTCACCGCCCAGGCTGCGGCAAATTCCCTCGTGGTGCGATACAGCGTGCAGGACTCTGCCGACGGAGTTGGCACAGATTACACGATCAGTCTCTACAAAAACGGCACTTTCATCGGCAAACTTCCCGTCACATCCAGATATTCCTGGCTGTACGGCTCATATCCCTTCGTCAACACGCCGGGCGGCTCGCCGCGAAATTTTTTCGATGAAGCACGCACCAACGGCGTGTCCATCAGCGCCGGTGACGTGATCAAATTGCAGAAGGATGCGACCGACACCGCCCCCTACTACATCATTGACCTTGTTGACCTGG
Source organism: Pedosphaera sp. (assembly GCA_028293285.1). Lineage (GTDB taxonomy): Bacteria > Verrucomicrobiota > Verrucomicrobiia > Limisphaerales > Pedosphaeraceae > Pedosphaera. The sequence continues at coordinate 94,582 of JAQGPC010000177.1, read as the reverse complement.
AAGATGCGCCCGCTGCTCTCAGCCAACCGGGCGGGTCAGTTTCCATCAAGAGCGCGCCGTACAACGCTGTCGGTGATGGCGCGGCTGACGACACCGCCGCTTTGCAAAATTGCATCAACGCGAACAACAACGTGTGGTTCCCGCCCGGCACGTACAAAATCACCGGCTCCATCAGCCTCCCATCGAATCGTACGATTCGGGGCGCTGGCATGTGGTACACAACATTGGTGGGAGACCCGTCTCTTTACGGTACTTCGAATCGCCGCGTCACGCTGAACGGCAGCGGCAGCAATATTCAGCTTTCCGACTTCGCGATTATTGGGAAGTTGAATTATCGAAACGATGCCGAGCCGAACGATGGCCTGGGCGGTTCGTATGGGACCGGCTCAACCATCGCGCGCCTTTGGGTGGAGCACACCAAGGTTGGCGGATGGATCATCAACTCGCTCGGCCTGGTCGTTGACAGTTGCCGCTTCCGCAACACCATCGCCGACGGAATCAACTTCAGCGTCGGGATGCGCAGTTGCACGGTCACGAATTGTGTGGCTCGCGGCACGGGCGATGATTGCTTTGCCATCTGGCCAGCGACGTACACTTCCCAGGCATACCCGCCCGGATTGAACGTCATCACGCACTGCACGGCGCAAACTCCTTTTCTCGCCAATGGCGGCGCGATTTACGGCGGCGACAGCAACAAGATCGAGGATTGCCTTGTTCAAGACATGCCATACGGCTGCGGTATCCTGTTCAGCACAACATTCGCGGTCGGCGTGAATAATTTCAGCGGCACCACCATCGCGCAACGTTGCGACCTGAATCGCTGCGGCGGTTACGATCCCGGCTTCACTTGGCGCGGTGCGGTGCAGCTTTGCCTCGACCACAAAAGCATGTCCGGCGTGGACCTGAACAATTTGATGATCACCAACAGCGTTTCCGATGGCGTGAGCATTATCGCGCCGGGCAGCAACGCCGGCACCGGTGTCGGCGCGCTGGCGAACGCGATCATGTCGAACCTGGCGATTCCAAATTACGGTTTGGGCACGAGCGGTCGCCACGGTTTATGGGCGCGCAGCGACACGATCGGAAGCATGACTGTCAGCAACTGCTCGATCGTGGAATATCAGGACGCGTCGGCCGGTTTTTCTTTCAATTTTGTGACCTCGAATGTCCCGGTTGCCGTGCAAACCACTCCGCCGGGACGCTCCTTTTCGGTGGACGGCGCCAGCTACAGCAGCGCGCAGACGTTCAACTGGCTCTATGGTTCATTACACACGATTGCCACCACTTCACCGCAGGCCGGCGGAACCGGAACACAATACGTCTGGAGCGCTTGGAGCGATGGTGGAGCGCTCTCACATTCAATCACAGCCGCAGGTCCTGCCACGAACACGGCGAATTTCACGACCCAGTACTTCTTGACGATGAACGCGGATGCCGGCGGCAGCGTGACTCCAGCCAACCGCTGGACGAATGGCGGCGCAATGGTGAACATCAGTGCGAACGCGTCAAACGGATACAGTTTCACCGGTTGGACTGGAAACGGCAACGGCTCGTATTCGGGAACGGACAACCCGGCGATCATCACGATGAACGGCCCGATCACTCAGACCGCCAATTTCGCTCCCAACAACATTTCAGTCACCGTTCAACCCAATCCGTCGGGCCGCTCGTTCACCGTGGACGGGACGAATTACACCACCGCGCAAGTTTTCACTTGGCTGCCAGGTTCAGTTCACCCCATCGCAACGACCTCGCCTCAAAGCAGTGGCGCAGGCACTCGATTCGTCTGGAGTTCGTGGAGCAACGGTGGGGCAATTTCGAACATTGTTGCGCCAACAACGAACACGGTTTACACGGTGACCTTCTCGACCGAGTACTACTTGGCAACGGTTGCAGGTTCCGGAGGCAGCGTCTCTCCGGCCAGCGGTTGGCACAGTAACGGTGCGGTGGTGAATGTGAGCGCCACCGCTTCCAATGGCTACAGCTTTGACAGCTGGAGTGGGAGTGGCGCGGGATCGTATTCCGGCAACAACAACCCGGCTGTCGTTACACTCAACGGGCCGGCTACGCAGAGCGCTAACTTTATCGGGCTGTTGAGAATTCTTAGTTTGAGCGGCGACCTAGCTTTCGGCCCCGTGCCAATCGGATCGTCAAGCAATCGTGTGTTTACGATCAGCAATTCCGGGAATGCGGCCGTGTCCGTGAGCGGGATTACGTGCCCGGCGGGATTCAATGGAGGCTGGGCCGGCTCGATTCTGCCCGCAAGTTCGACGAATGTCGTGGCAACATTTTCGCCAGTTGCGGCAACGAACTACTCTGGCTACTTAACCGTCATTTCGGATGCCACCAGTGGAAGCAATGCGTTGTTTGCGTCCGGCATCGGCTTCGTCACCAATACCCCTCCGGCTCAATCCATTTTGGAAATCAGCCTGATCGGCGGCGATTTGGTGAAGATCACGTACGCAACCAACCCGGGCTTTTTGTACCATCTGGAAACCGCGACAAATATTTTCGCGCCGGGGTGGACGGCTGTTGCCGGCAGTTGGACGAATGCGACTGCCAACATGGTGACTTTCACCGACACCAATTCGGTGACGCTGGCTCCTCGCTTTTATCGGATCGTTTCGCCGTAACGTTGTCCCCACTTCATGTGACGATGCGTGACGCCAGGACATGAGTTATGATCTCGCGGGTAAAGAACCAACAATCATCATCTCAGGAGGCGGTTTGCTGCCCCGCGGTAATATGATCTTCATGAAAAATCCTTTTCCATTTTCGACTTCGCAGTTCATCGCATTAACGCTCGCAGCCTGCGTGCTTTTGATTCCCGCTTTGCCGACTGTTGCCGCGCCAGGCGCGACCGTGCCGTGGCTGACTTACGAAGCCGAAGACATGACCATCAACGGCGGCGCGATTCTCGGGCCGCCTCCGAGGGCCGTGGACAAAAATGTGGAAATCACCAACACCGTCGCCGCGGAATCGTTGGGAAGATTGTGCGTCAAACTCTCCGCTGCCGGACAATACGTGGAGTTGACTGCCCAGACGGCGGCAAACGCGATGGTCGTGCGCTACAGCATCCCCGATTCACCGGACGGAACCGGCATTGATTCGACGATAAGCCTTTATGTGAATGGCGCGTTCATTCGGAAGATTCCGGTCACCTCGAAATATTCGTGGCTCTATGGCGGATACACGTTTTCCAACAACCCCGGCGATGGCAAAGCACGCGATTACTATGACGAAGCGCGGTTGTCGAATCTCTCCATCAACTCGAACGATCACGTCCGTCTGCAAGTGGATGCGGACGACACTGCCGCCTCTTACATCATTGACCTGGTGGATTTGGAAAATGTCGCACCGCCGCTCAACACGCCGCCCGGTACGCGTTCCGTTTTGAATAACGGAGCCATTGGCAACGGCATCGCTGACGACACTGCGGCCATCAAGAACTGCGTCACTGCCGGGCCGGGCATCGTGTGGGTGCCGCCGGGAAACTATCTCGTCACCAACGATGTCGATGTGCCTTCCGGCGTCACGATTCAAGGAGCCGGCATGTGGTACACGACATTCGTTGGAAATCCAGCCACGTACGTCAACGAACGCGGTCGCGTCCGGTTCAATGGCGCGGGCAGCAACATTCATTTCGCCGACTTCGCGATCATCGGAAAGCTCAACTCGCGAAACGACTCCCACGCGAATGACGGTTTCAGCGAAGTGTTCGGGACAAACTCGAGCATTTCACGGGTTTGGGTCGAACATACGAAAACCGGCGCGTGGCTGGCGAATTCCGACGGCATGGTGATTCAGGGCTGCCGCTTCAGAAACACGCTCGCCGATGGCATCAATTTATGCGTGGGCATGCGCAATACCATCGTGACCAATTGCACCGCGCGGAACACGGGCGATGACAGCCTCGCCATCTGGCCCGCGACTTATCGCACGCCGGCCTATGAGGCGGGCAACAACGTGTTCTCGCACTGCACCGTGCAGTCGCCGTTCTTCGCGAACTGTGTCGGCATTTACGGCGGCGTCAGCAATCGGGTTGAGGACTGCCTGCTTCAGGACGCCCCGGACGGTTGCGGCATCTTGATTGCTGGCACATTTCCCATTGGCACAAATGTATTTCGCGGAATGACCGTGGCTCAGCGCTGCGATCTCATTCGTTGCGGCGGCAATGATCCCGGGTGGCGGTGGCGTGGCGCGCTCACGCTCTGTCCACACGGCGTTACCATCGACGGGTTGAATGTAAACAACATCAACATATCGAACGCTCTGTCCTATGCGGTTCAGGTTGTTTCGCCAGGGAACGGAACGTTGTTGAATGCGGGAATGAGCGACATAAACGTTTTCGGTTATGCCGTCGGCGTGCCGCCGTATCATCCTCAAGACCCGTTCCCGTATCACACCAATTATTGCGACGGCGTCTTTGGCGTGTTCGCCGACAGCAACGCGAAGGGAACGCTCAACGTGAGCGGCCTGGCTGTGAACGGCACCAACCTCGTCGCCGTGCAAACCAACAAGTATCTGACCGATTGCGTTGATCAGTCCAGCCAGTTTGCGTTCAACTTTTTGACCCAGCCGATCACCGTGACGGTGCAGGCCAATCCGTCGGGGCATTCGTTCTCCGTGGACGGGACGAATTACACGGGCTCGCAATCCTTCAACTGGATGCAAGGCTCGACACACACCATTGGCGCCACTTCGCCGCAGAACAGCGGCGCGGGCGTGCAGGACGTGTGGACTTCGTGGAGCGATGGCGGCGCGATTTCGCACACGATCGCGCCGATGGCGAGCACGGCTTACATTGCGGCTTTCACGACGCAGTTTTACCTCACGATGAACTCCGGCGCCGGTGGCAGCGTGAATCCGGCCAGCGGTTGGCAGAACAGCGGGGCGACCGTGAACATTACAGCCACGCCTGCGACCGGATTCAGCTTCACGAACTGGACGGGAAGTGGAAGCGGTTCTTACTCCGGCGTCAATAATCCGGCTTCCGTCGCGATGAACGGCCCAATCACGGAGACGGCCAGCTTCTTCACCCCGCAGGTGGCGGCAATGGCCTTCGTGCAACAGCCGGGCAGTGTGCTGCAGGGTGCGACGATCACGCCGGAAGTTCAAGTGCAGGCGCTTGATGAGAACGGCCAACCGGTCATCGGCGCGGGCATCAATCTTTCGCTCGGCAGCGGCATGGGAACTCTCGGTGGAACGTTGACACGATTGACCGATAGCGGTGGCCTGGCTCATTTCAATGACCTCAGCGTGAACCAGGCTGGCTCGAAAACGCTCACGGCAACTGCGCTGAGCGGCTCCGCACTGCCGGCAAACAGCAGCGCATTCACAGTCACCGGTCCGGTCGCAATGCTCGCATTTACGACGCAGCCCGGTTCAGCGGTCGCGGACGTTCCATTTGGACAGCAACCCGTGCTCCGAACGGTGGATTCGGCGGGAAATCCGAGCACCACCGGGTTGCCGGCCAGTTTGCTGGTGGCCGTCACGTTGACCAATGGCAACGGCACACTGCTGGGAACCACCCATTACAACATCGGTGCCGCGGGCAGCAACGGAGTTGTCACGTTCAGCAATCTCGCGATTGATGCGCCTGGAAGCGGCAATCAGCTTGTCGCATCATTGGCTGTTTCCACATTCAGCAACTCCGTTTCCGGCGCGGTGCTCTGGCTGGACGCAAACGACGCGAACACGCTCACCACCAACGGCACCAAAGTTCAGGCGTGGAAAAACAAGGGCATCGGCGGCGCAGGCGTGTCCGGCACGAACCTCTGGTTCACGCAAAACTCAACCGCACTCCAACCCGCACTTGGCCAACTCAACGGCAAACCGGTCGTCAGCTTCAACAAAAACGGCAACGGCTTCGGGACCGGCTGCACGTTCCTCGGCAACACCGGCAGGAATTCTTACACGAACGGCAGCAGCCAGATGACGTACTTCGTTGTGGCGCGCCAGTGGGAAAATTCAATTGCCTGGCAAGGGCCGGTGAGCTTCAGCGCGAGCGGACAAATTGACGGCAAGGGAACGGCGGGAGTCGTGGTCCTCACCGACGGCAGCCAGGCCGCGCCGTATCCGTTGGGAATTCAGCGAAATCGCACGGCGACTCCGATGCAGGGGAATGTTGCCTCCGCTCCGGTGAACACACCCTTCGTCCTGACATTCGCGGACAACGCGGGCGCGGCCAGTTTGTTCGTGACCGAATCCACCGGTCTCTCACGCAGCAACGGCGCGAGCATCATCAACGGGATCAGCCCTTACAAATACGCCATCACCGACGTGACGATCGGCGGACGGCTCGAGCCATCTCCGGGCACAGTGGATAACGGGTGGGACGGCGACGTGGCGGAAGTGCTCGTTTACAATACCGCGCTCAATGCTGCCGACCTGACGGCAGTGCAAAATTATCTCACGAACAAATGGTTCACGCCTGCCAATGGAATTTCTTTGGGCAATGCCATCAGCGCACCGTTCGCAGTCCTGTCACCCGGCGGGCCGCCTCGACTTGCAATTCCTGGAATCGCGGTCAACAGCGATGGTTCAGTGACGATCACGTACTCCACCGCCCCGGGATTCTCATACCATCTCGAAGTAACAACCAACCTTTCGCCGGCGAACTGGACGCCGCTGGATGGAAGCAACACGAACTCATCAGGCAACACCGTCACGTTCACCGATCCAAACCCGCTGCACAGTGGTAAACGTTACTATCGCTCGGTGTCACCGTAACCCCGCAGGTTGCGGCTCGCGAAGGCATTAATATTTGGATTGTCCCGTGTTTCAGGGCGCACCGAGTTTGAACCATTGCGGTCCGCTTGAGAGTGGAAGTGTCACCTGCCATTGACCGTTGGAAAGAGCAGTCATATTGGTCGTGCGAGTCCATGTCGCCGCGGACAAATTGCTCGCTGTGAAGGGCACGAAGAATCCCGTGGTGGCGGGCCAGTTCAGTTTCGCGCTGCTCGGGATGGAACTGATTTCAAGCCGCGGGCGAACTTGTTCGGTCGTCAGTCCTGTGAGTGTGAAATCAAAACTCAAATCGGGACTGGATGCGCTGATTTGATGGACTTCGACTGCCAGCACGTTCGTGCCGGGCACGAGCAGTGCGGAATCCACGTTGCGCTCGAAGAACGCGCGTTCGTCGAAACTGTTGACATCATTCGTTGCCAATGTGCTGGATGAAATCGCGCCCGCCGGGAGATTCATGCGATAAAGTTCCTGCCCGTTCAGATAAGCGGCAGCACCGTCGTCACGCACGATGCCTAACACCAATGAAAAATAATCAGCAGGATTGGTCACGACGAACGAGTGACGAAACCAGGCGGTGATGTATTTATTGTTCGCATTGCCACCGTAGTTGATGATTGTCGTTTCACCGCCGTCACCGTAGCCCAACTCGGCCGCGCCAGTCTTCCAGCCAGCCTCGTTGAAGCTGTTGCTTTTCCAATTCGCGGCGGGTGCCACGCCGGTATCAAGGTATTTCCAGATCGCGCCGGAAGGAATCAGCAGCGTGGCTCGGCGCGCAGGCGGAAGCCCGGCGAGGTCATTCGTGGCCATGAAATTCGCGTACTCAGCTTCGGTGGGCACCGTGGCGCTCAGCACACGAGTGCCCCGTAACACATCACGAGCGACGCCGGTGAGCCACAGCCACCAGTCGGACGGCTTGCCGAGGTTCGTGAGAAATCTTCCGATGTTCGGCGCGTGATCGGGCGGGTCATCCGTCATCGGCATGATGGCGGTGCTTTCATCGTATTCGTCGAACATGCCAACGAACAACCGCGTCGCGCCGCTGTTCAGTGCATCGTTGATCGCCTGCCAGTAAAACGCGCCGCCAGTGCGCGGGACATAATCGCGCTCGCTCTCGCTGGAATATTTTTGCAGATGAGACCACGAACCGCCGGGCGCAACGTGCGGAAAATAATGAATGTTCCACGCGGTCATCTGCTGGCGATCCTGGAGATGGCTCTGCGACTGCCAGATCAATCCGCCATCATGAAGTTTAAAATGGTTGCTCCACGTGTTCATGCTGCGCCACGTGTTCGGCCAGCCGCCGATGACATAGTTGCTGCCGTAAACAGGATCGTTCTTGAAAAAATTTATGATGTCGTCGGCCGCGGCGAGCGTGAAATTGTTGTGTGTGAAAGGCAGTCCCCAGACGAACACCACGGGTTTTCCGTTTTCGTGCGCGTAGCGCGAATCATTGCGAACGCCGGCCATATCGCAGAGCCAGCGCCAGTCGTTACTGATGGTCGTTAGCGCGTTGTTTGTGCCAAGAGAGGAGACGTCGTATTCGATCGCCCAGATGCGTCCCTCCTGGTGCGCGCCGGCGCGGACGTTGGCAAGCGCGAACTCATCGCCACCGAACGCGCCGCCGCTGTTGGCGGAGACGAAACGCTGGAGGAATGCGCCGTCAATGTTGTATTTGCGCATCCATTGAAAATGGCGGCTCACGGTCTTCGGCGTGGTGGAGGAAAATAGTTTTGCCGGCAGGCCGCTGCGCGTCTTGATCGTGCCGGCAGGAAACAGTTCGTCTTCGTTGAAGCCGGAGATGTCCGGCCACATATCTGTGTTGTAGTTGGTTGGATTCGCTGAACCGTTTTTGAACCAATGAAACCAGCCATTGTCCGCCAGATCGTTCGGTGCGCGAAACCAGCCCTGGTAACCGGCCAAGACTTTTTGATTCAACGTGTTGTTGTCCACATCGGTGCGAGTCGGGCCGGAATAGGGTTGCAGCCATGGCGTAGCGAGAACGGCCTGGAATTGTTCGTTGGTGAACGGGTGATTCTGAATCGTGCATCGCTGCACGGACAATGGCGGCTGGCCGCCGAGACTCAGACGCAAATCCGATCCGGTGCCCTGACGATGGCGGAAATCCGGCGACTGCAAAACATAATAGGCATGCACGAACAACCTCGTGTCCACGCGCGAAGTCCGAACGTGCCGAAGCGAGTTCGCATACGCCCCGCCGGACATCGAATCGTATTGCAAACTGATCTGTCCGTCGCCTTCGTCGTAATAGACCGCTTCGACATAAACAGGCATGCTTGGGGTGTAAGTGAACGTATTGGTCGGCACCGCAAAACCGATGGAAGAACTGCCGGGAACGTTCCGCCACACCGTTTGGCCGCCGATGTTCGTGGTGATGATGGATTGGTCGCAGCAGTTAATCGGTGTGAGATACACCGTGTTCGCGGCTGGCGACGACCAAGCAAGGAGCAGGGCGAAGTGAATAACGAGGAAACAACGCAGCGCGCCAGGCACGGCGAAACATGTCTGCTTCCCAACGGGCAGGACAACACCAGTGGCAGGGCACGGAAGCTTCATCGCAATCTTTTGCCACGAAACCCGTTTCGCGGCGAGTTGCCGTTACGGGGAGGCCGCGCGGAAAAACGTTGGCGCATCGCCTGGAATGGGAAACGAGAACGTCTCTTCAGTTCCTGAAGCGGTGACCGTGCTTCCCGGAACGATTGACCATGAAGCGGGCGATAACGAGGCGCTGGACTCCAAATGATAGGTTGCGCCGGAAGTCGTCTCGTATTTGATCGTCACGTTACCGCCATTGAGTTCAATGCTCTTGATTTTCCTTCCGGGTGTTCCGTTGCTCACGGCGGAGAGCGTCGTCTTGCCGGGGTTGATATTGTTGTAGTCTATATTGAGTGTGCCGCTGCCGCCATAGGCTGTTACCTTGCCGGTGTCTTTAAGCGCATTGAGGATTCCTGTCTTGTCTCCGTTCACAATTATTGTTCCCCCGGCGATGTCAATGTGAGAGGCGCCGTTGACTTGAGTGGTGCCGTCCCATTTCAACAAAAACAGCGTGCCACCATTCATGTAAATGTAACCTGTACCGCCTGAACCCAACTGCCAATTCCCGTCTGGATGGTTGGTAACCGAAGCTGTGCCACCATTCATGATGAGCGTGCCGACGCCGCCGGGATCCTGGCCGATCCAAAGGTGCAACATGAATTTCACGTTGCCGCCGCTTTCAATGATCATTGTGCCCGTGCCGCTGCCGCCGATTTGTGTCCAGCCGGCGTTGTGAATGTCGCCGTTGGTATCACCGGCTGTCAGGTCGCCGCCATTGGTGACAATAAGCGTTGATGGACCGCCGCCGTTGGCGATGGCGATTTGGCAGCCGCCAGCCACGCCGTCCACGATGCACGGACCAATGGTGCCGTTGTTGATGTACGCCTTGTAGCCGGACACCGGCACAGTGCCGCCCCAGTTTGCCGGATTGCTCCACAAACCCGGATCCGGCCCGCCCGGATTCCAGGTAACCCCGGTTTGCGCGTGGACAGTTGATGCGAGCACCGCGATTGCGACGATGCAGGCAGCGAATGCAGTTTTCATTGGTTGTGACCTTTCAGGTGATTTGGGTTTCGAACTAAATTTATGCGTCGATCATTCTGGCGCGCTCGACCATTCCAGGGCATCGTATCCTGGCTCGCTGATGGGATCGCTTGAAATTTTTCCACCGCCAAAATCCTGCAGCGGAGTGTTCGGCGTCAGCACGGCCCAGAATTGTCCCCAGGTAATCTTGCTTGGCAATGACGGTGCGGCGTGACCGTCAACGTAAATGATGTTCACGCGTTTGTTATGTTTGGCATGGGCGGTTTGGAGCCGTCCGTTCATTCCCGAAACGCCCCGGCCCGCACCAGAGTACCGCGCCCAAACAGTGTCGAGCCACGCGGCGTCAGCGCTGCTGTCGCCGCCGCCGGCGTTATTTGGATTGTTTGAACCACTGACGTCAGAAATGGCGATCACTTCGGACGGGCGGCTGACACTGATAGTTTTGAAATACTGCGTTTTCATATCGCCGGTCACAGGGTCCGCGCCGCCAAAAACTCCGATTTCATTGAAGCCGTAGGAAAGGAATCCCGTAATGCTGGGATCGAACTCTCCTGGTTCGGTGGTGTAAGTCAGGCCGCGTTTGCGTTTGGGGCACACCCAGACTTTGTTGTTCGGCATGTACAAAACCAGCATCGGCGCGATGGTGTTCGCCTCGATGTTGACGTCCGAGCCTTTCCATTCGCCACCGCATTTCAAACCTTTGGAGTTTACATAAGGAGGCGGCGTCCACCATTTGACCGGCGTTGGGAAGACTTCGCTGTTGTCCGACGCATACATCAAAACCGCGAGCCCGATCTGTTTGGTGTTGCTCAAACACGCCGCGGCGAGGGCTTTGTCTTTCGCCCTCCCCAGCGCGGGAAGCAGCAGCGCGGCGAGAATGGCGATGATGGCGATTACGACGAGCAGCTCGATCAGGGTGAACGCATGGGGGAGCCGTTTAACCATAGGTTCTTTTTTTTGAATGGTCATACAACAAAGCAGTGCTTTTGGGGTTCGTATATGATTAGCAGTTGGCCGCCTGCTGTTGCAGTCCCATGAAGTGGGGACGGTGTGTTCACGCTACGCCGCCATTTCGCCGTCCCCACTTCATGGGACTACCAGACAAACTTCGCGTCGTTAAGCTTTCGAACAGTCCCACGTTTACCTTCCAGGATGAGCAACGCTCGTGCGCGATGCGTGAGTTCTCTGGATTTGTGCTGCCGACAGCCACGTGGTTAATGTCAGAATCAGATTTCATTACCATCGCATGCAGATCACCCACTCATCCAGAAAAGGAAATTTATGAAAACCAAAACCCTCTTCGCAACCATGGGCTTTTTAGCCGCGCTTTTCACGCAAGCAAGCCATGCGGCAACAATCTGGAGCACTGCCACAGCCAACAACTGGAGTTCCACAGCGGCATGGGTTGGCGGCGTCGTGCCGACCGGTGCCGATACAGCCATCATCACCAATGGCGCCACGATAACCATCAACGACTCGCGGACCACTGGATTTACGATTGTCACCAACGCCGGCAAGTTGAAGGTGAATTCCGGTTTGACGGTCACGTTGGGTGATCTCGATATCAGGAGCGGAGGCGGCTTTAGCTGGGCGAATAGCGCCAGTTTCACCTTCAGCGGCAACGTGACCAATAATGGTCAATTCCCGTACGACGCGATCGGCGGCCTCGGCTCGTCATACACGTTCACATACAGTGGCTCGGGGAAAACTCTCGCCGGCAGCATCACCAACCAGACTGCGAATTTTACCGGCACTTATCAGAATCTCGGCACACTTGCCCTCGGCCAGGGAAATGCAGTTGCGCAAACGTTGACCGGAACCGGTGCGCTGACAAACCGCGGCCTCATCGTTCACGCCGGCAATGCCGCACCCACCATTGCGACGCTTGTCACCACTACTCAGGGCAATACTTATGTTCACAACAACGGCCAAATGGGAACTTTCCGCTCCGGAACTTTCTATAACATCGGCTACGGTGCAGGCGGAGGCAGCCTCAGTTTGAGCGGCGTTACCAATATCCTGAATAACCTGATTATAGCCAACGGAGGAAACTTCCCGACTTGGCCGACGACGTTGGCTCTCGGCGGGGCACTACATTACAACGATGACTCCAGCGGAACGTTCGCAACTGCTGTTTCGATGTCGAACAACGCCAGCATCGGCGGCTTCGGCGCGGCGATTACAGCAAGTGGTGTTTTTAATGACGGTGGCAATGCGCGATCTCTCACCAAAGTCGGCACGGCTACTTGGACGATGACCGCTGCCAATACCTACAGCGGGGCGACACGAATCGAACGCGGCACTCTTCAATTGAATGACAATAATGGCAGCATCAACGACGCGTCTGAGCTCACCTTCGTCGGCACAGGCACATTCACTGTGGACAACACCGGTGCCGCGGCCGCCCGCAACGAGAATATGGCAGCACTGACTTTCAGTGCCGGTGATGGCGAAGTGCGCTCCACTCGTACCGCTGCTCAAAACGCATTCGTGACGTTTTCGTCCCTGGCTTCCCGGTCAACCGGTGCGGTGGGTGTTTTTGGCAATGTCGGTGGCACACTCGGCACGCAGAACAAAATCATATTGACCGGACAGGCTGCTGGATTCATCAATCAAGGCCTCTTTCAAGGCACAGCCGCTGGCAGTGGAGCCAACTATGCGTATTACGACAGCGGTGGGTACGTTCGTGCGGCCATTTATGGCACAGATGCCGGCTTTGTTTCATCAGCGGGAGGCGCCACGATGGGCGCGGTAAGCGGCAACCATCTCAATCTTACCGTAGACGTTACCGCGCAGACCGACGTAAGCATCAACACCCTTCGTCTTGCCCCCGGTGTGGATGTAACCCTCGACGCGGGTCAGACGCTGATTTTGGCCAACGGCGGCTTGCTCAAACAGGGTGGTGGAGCTGTCTCAATCATCAGTGGCGGCTTGGCCGTTAACAATAATGGCGTCGAATTGGTTGCTCGTTCCGACGCGTCGGCTGACTTGCTCACGATCAACACTCCCATCATTGGGTCTGGTGCGTTTACCAAAAGCGGAGCGGGCACGGTGACGCTGGGCGCGGCCAATACTTATAATGGAAACACCTATGTCAACGCCGGGACTTTGACTCTGGCCGCCGGCGGAAGCATTGGCAATTCGCCGGTGATCACTGTCAACGCAGGAGCAACTTTAAGTCTTGGAGCGGCGAAAACATTAGGATCTAGCTCGCCTCAAGACTTGAGGGGCAGCGGAACGATTAGCGGCGCGCTGGTCACACTGGACGCAAGCGGGACGATTCATCCAGGCGGTGCCGGCACTTACGGCACGCTTTCATTTGGCACCGGCCTGACGCTCAACTCCGCAACGATCGTCACGTTCGATTTGGGTAATGCGGCTCAGGGAACCAATTTCAACGACAGAATCAATGTCACAGGTACGTTCACGCCGGGGAATGCTAATGTAGTAATCAATCCCGGCTCGGACTTTGGGCCGGGCGTTTATACGCTGGTCGCGGGAAGCGCAGCGCCTGTGGGTAGTTTTAATTCAACGGTGACGTTCGCCTCCGGCAGCGCCAGCGGCACGATCTCGACTTCGGGGAATAACATCCTTCTCACCGTTTCGAGCTTTGCTTCTTGCAGCACTCCCTCTTCTTTCAGCGTCACCGGTGGAACGGGATGCAGCGACACGGGAGTGACGGTTGGCCTGAGCGGTTCCGAATTGGGAACAACTTATACGTTAAAGCAGAACGGTACAAACGCTGGTTCTCCCATTGCGGGCACGGGCAGCGCCATCAGCTTCGGCAATCTGACCACGGCCGGCACATATACCGTAGTGGGGACCAATGGTTGCGGCAGCGGCGCGACGATGATCGGCAGCGCCACGGTGAATCAAGCGCCCAGCGTTTATACGCTGACGAACGGCGACGGCTGCTCCAGTCCGGGCGTCACGGTCACATTGGGAGCGTCGGACATCGGCATCACGTATCAGTTACTCCGCGACAATGTGCCCGTCGGCAGCCCAACGAACGCAGCAACAGTGAACGGAATCAACTTCGGCCTTCAGACAACGCCGGGCAGTTACAGCGTTCAGGCGACGAATGCCACGTGCGCGGCCGTCATGATGACGGGCACCAATGTCATCACCGCAACACCGAATGCGCCCACATCCCTTTTGGCCATCGCTGACGACAGTCAAGTCACGATCAGTTGGACAGCGCCGGGATCAGGGCCGGCGCCGACTGGTTACAACGTGAAACGCTCCACGACTTCCGGCTCCGGTTACACGACGCTCGGCGCGGGCGCGAATGTAAGCGGCAGTCCGTTCACGGATACGACGGCCGTCAACGGCACGGTTTATTATTACGTTGTTTCGTCGTTGAACGGCAGTTGCGAAAGCACGAACTCTGCACCGGAAGCTGCGGCCACTCCGAATCCGAACTTCAGCGCTTTCACAATCACCGGAAGCGGAAGCGTTGCCGCTGGCGATGACAATCAATTGACGATCACCGCAGTGGACACAAGCGGCGCAACCGTCACCGGAATCAGCGGAGACATCGCACTCACGTTCAGCGGATTGGCGGCGGCTCCGAATGGCTCGCTCTCGACAGTGAAAGATAGGAACGGCGTCGCGCGAAATCTCGGCGTGGTGACGACGATCAATTTTATGAACGGAGTCGGCAGCACCGCTTCCGGGGCGGGAATGCTGGTAGCACACAAGGCAGAATCTGCGACGTTGCAAGTCTCGGATGGAACGCATAGCAGCACTTCAACTGGCGGCTTTGGCCTGAGCCTGACCGTTTCAGCAGGCGCGGACAGCGCGTATCGAATCACCACAACCAACACCGCGCCCGTCGTTGGCGATACCAACACGCTCACGCTTGCAATCGTTGATCAATATCAGAACCCGTCGAGCTTCACGGGCACAAAGAACATTACTTTCGGCGGATTAGGTGCAGCACCGGATGGCTCGCTGCCGACTGTTGACGGCGTTCCGTTCGGCACAGCCACCGCGATTAACTTCAGCAGCTCGGCAAGCGCCGGAGTGGTGGCGCACAAAGCGGAAGTTGGGGCGTTGCTCAGCGCCACCGACGGGACGCTCAGCACAACAGGAACAGGCGGAACAGCGCCGACATTCTCTCCAACTTTCGGGGCCGCGACGCAACTCGGAATTGTGACTCAACCCTCATCTTCGGCGACTGCCGGTATTGCATTCGCGCAGCAACCGGTCGTTGTCGTGTTGGACACATTTGCAAACGCGGTTTCAAACTCGACAGCTTCAGTGACAGCCACAGCGAGTGCGGGCGCGCCGCAAGGCGCGACATCGGTGAACGCAAACGGGTCAAATGGCCGCGCGACGTTCTCGGGGTTGTCATTGACGAACGCGGGCAGCATCACGTTGGCTTTTTCCTCAACCGGTTTGATTTCGACGAATTCCAGCGGCATCACCGTCAGCGCCAACGCTGTTGCCAATTTGGTGTGGACCACGCAGCCGGGCGCGGCGACGCATGGTTCACCATTCGGCACGCAGCCCGCCCTCAGAACGGTGGATCAATACGGCAATACTTCAACAACGAGTTTGCCGGGAACGATAACGGTGACGGTCAGTTTGTCCGGCGGCGGCACGCTAATCGGAACGACCAGCACCAACATCGGCACCAGCGGTGGAAACGGAACTGTGGCCTTCACTGATTTGCAAATCAACGGCGCGGGCGCAGGCAAACAATTGCTCGCCAGTACGGCCGGTTCTTACGGTGCTCCTCCGGCCGGCATGGCGCTTTGGCTGGATTCCAGCGTTGCTTCCTCTGTCATCACCAATGCGAGCGGCTTCGTTACCAATTGGAACGACCTTTCGGGGAATGGACATCACTTCAGCTACGGCTTCGGTGCGAACTCCACGGTTTACACCAACGTAAGCAGTCCGAGCGGCCGCAAAGTGGTGACGTTTGTCGGCACTGGTGCATTGACAAACCGGACGTACACCAACACGTCAGCAAATCTTTCTGTGTTCGTTGTCACTAAGAATCGCGTGAACGGACAGGGCAACGGTGGACAGTACCCGTCGCCGCTCTCTGGAACGGACGGCGTGTCAGCCGACTTCGCCTGGCAACTCGCGACATTCTACTTTGAACTCGGGCAATTTGGCACCCGCGCATCGATGAACCGCGGCAGCGGCGGCACATTTGGGTTTGAAGATTACGGCGTTTATAATTCGTCAGCTGCTTACCATACGCTCGAATACGTCACGACCAGCGGCACGAAAGGATTTTGGATCAACGGCACGCGCGCGACTGCGGCCCAAAGTGCCGCGATGGGCAATTTCAATCTGAAGGTCCTCTGCCTGGGAAATCAACTGGTCGCAAATGCAGCGCCCGGTTCATCCTATCTCGACGGAGATATTTCGGAGGTTTTGATCTACAACTCGGATGAATCGGCGAATCGCGCGGCTATCGAGTCGTATCTCTTCAACAAGTGGCAGAGCGCCTCGTTCCCGGACCTTAGTGCGACCACCGCTCCATTCACCGTGGACAAGGCCGTATCGTCCGGCGCCTTTGCTTCTTCACTCAATCCTTCAGGTTTCGGTGACAGCGTGACGTTCACCAATGCGGTTACAGGTGTCACGACTCCGACGGGCGATGTGATTTTCCGCACCAACGACGCGGCGTGGAGCACCATCGTTTTGAGCACTGGCGTGGCGACTATTACGACGGCCACGTTGCCGCGCGGCACTATCTCGGTCGCCGCGGAATACGCCGGCGATTCCAACTTCCATGGTGTCACGAACAGTTTGGTGCAGACGGTAACCAACCATCCGCCTGTAGCAGGAAACGACTACTACACACGTGTGAAGGACTTTTCAGTGAATGTCAGAATTAGCGACCTGCTGACCAACGATTCGGACCTGGACTTTGATGCGATCCAGTTCATCGAAACGAGCGCGACCACAACGAATGGCACGCTGCTGTCGAACAACGGCACTTTTATTCTTGTGCCGACGAACAACGTGAACGACGCCTTTACTTACACGATCCACGACGGCCAAGGCGGTACGAACAGCGGCACTGTGATCATTTCATTGCTGCCTGCCGTCTTTGGCAGCGCCAGCGGGAACGTGACAGTCACAGCTACGAATGTCACAGCCGTTTTGTCCGGCATCGCCGATTACAACTACAGCGTCCAACGCGCCACCAATGTGAACTTCACCTTGGGCGTTACCAACTTCCCGCCTGTCACGGCTCCGGCCAGTGGGCAGATTACCAACATAGATGACTTCTCGGACCTGTTCGGAAGCCCCAACATCAACGTGCCTGACGCGGCCTATTATCGCCTGAGGTACAATCCCTGAACCACGAACCATCGGCATTCGCCTTAAGAACACTTGGATGTGAAGGCACCCGTTCTCGCTGTCGGTTTGATTCTTCACACCACGACCGCAGCGAAGGCCACCTTGTACAGCTATGATTTCACTTCCCGATTTACGGGAGAGCAACAGATTCCGGATGGAAATCCCGCCGACTGGAGCGATTCCCGGCAAATCTCACTGCCGGGGCAGACCATTGATGATGTAAACGTCCGCCAGGAGATCTCTAGCGGATAGGGCCGGGAAAACAAAGAGTGCTGAAGTGGGTTATAGCCCCGCTCAGTGCATGGGAGCACGAAAGACGGTCATTTCCGGAAAGCCGGACATAAAGCATGTTTCAACCAGCCACACCGAACGCCAGAATCTTTCCATGCGTATGGGGATGTGTCGGTTTACCCGCCCAACTAATGCGTTCTCAAAGAAACCTGAGAACCATGAACACGCCATTGTTCTCTACTTCATGTACTACAATTTTGCTCGCATTCACCAAACTTTGCGGGTGACGCCAGCGATGGAGGCCGGAATTTAAGATCACGTCTGGACTTTGGATGAAATTGTCGGTTTAATCAGCTAAATCACCAACGAAAGAAACCCAATGCGGCTACAACTGCCTTTAGTAACGTCTGAATATGAGCAAGACCAGAATGCGGAAAGTGTTCGGCTTCGTGAGCCTGCCCCAAAATATCTTAACGAGTGCGATCCCGATGCATTGCAGCACTTGCCAAAATTATTGCCGCCTGTCTCCCCTAAACGGATAACCGGTTCAGTGATTACGAAGGTTTAACCCAAGATCGAATTTCAAACCGACCCACTACCGAATTGTGAGAGCGATCTATACTGCTCTTCGACTTTTCCATCCGGAACCAGAAAGGCCACTCGCGTTCGACTCAAGTTCGATTGCTGGCTCCCGTTTCGGGCGTACTTGTGCATTCGGTTTCGGCTTGGTCTGGCTGCTGGCTACATCGGTGACGCAGGCCACTACGCTCTGGAGTAATCCTGAAGCAACTCTCATTTATAATTCAGGGTCGGGCAGCGACATTCTCCAGGGGGCTTTGAAACGCGACGATACAGCGCGCGATACGCTCTATTTCAAGTTCCATATTGCGCCCCTGTCCGATTCCAAGACTGAAGAGTATTTCGCCGCGTTTGAACTTTTTGAAGCGGATGCAGAACGACTCGCCCTTGGCAACGCACTGGATGCGTATGCGTATAGCGCGTTTTTCAAAACGGGCGATGCCGAAACGACCGCTCCAACATCCAGCTATCTCGACCTGCACTCGTCAAGCCATGATGATGCGGTGATAGGACAATCACCGCATTACGAGCTTCCTCGCCGTGGCGTGGAACGAACCATCATTTTCAAGGTGCAGTATGTTGCCGGCGGGGATGATCTTGTCACTGTCTGGCTCAATCCGGATCTCAGCGTGGGAGCGACGGAAGTGCACCAACCCGAATCGCTGACCACGCGCTTCAATGCAAATGTATCCTTCGACGAAATCCGCTTGCGCCATGGCGGCGCGGGAGAAGGTTGGGTTTTCAGCGATCTGGCGATTGCAACCAGCTTCTCTGATTTCGTGGACCCAAGCAGTGCGATGCCCATCGAAGATGAATTGAACTTCTTCTTCAATTCCCAACGATTCGTTGTTGAAACTTGGTTGCGTGAGCCGGGGATGCCTCGCACCGATCTTCGCGCGCTGGCGCAAACTGCCGACGGCTATCTCTGGCTCGCCGGCGATGACCGCGTAGTCCGATTTGATGGTGTGCGATTTGTGCCGTTTGAGACGCGCGCCGCAACCGGCGGCGGCGTCGTTCAGACCCTCTTCGGCGACTCGCAAGGGGCTTTGTGGATCGGCACCACCGACAGAGGGTTGACGCGCTACGCGAACGGTGAATTTGAAACGTTTACTGTCCAAGAAGGACTGCCATCAGCCAGCGTCACTGCGATTGCAGAAGGTGACAACGGAGAAATTTTCGTTGGCACAAGCTCGGGCCTGGCCGTCTGGCGGAGCAGCCGGCCGCATTCCATTGCGGGTGCAGGAGACATGCAGGGCAAGGCTGTAAAATCGTTGTTTCGCGATCGCGAAGGCACGCTTTGGATTGCCGCGCGGGACGCGGGAATTTTTCGCTACCGGAACGGTGTGGTCTCACAATGGCAGGAAGGAACTTCCGAGGAAACATTGCAAAATCCCCAATCGGTGGTGATCGACGGTAAAGGTCGAATCTGGATAGCCGCCAGTGGCGATGCCGTGCTTTGCCATGATAAAGGACGTTGGCGCCGGTATCGGATTCCACGCAACAGCCGGTCGCCGCATGTCGGAATTCTCGCGTCCGATGCCGAGGGATCTGTTTGGGCCGGATCATCGAGCGAGGGGTTGTATCAATTCCGGGAGGACACCTTGACAGCCGTTAATGCCAGCGCTGGATTTCCAGTGAACGAAGTGAGCGCGATGCTCGTAGATCACAGCGGCAATCTTTGGATCGCCGGCGGCTCCGGACTTCATCTGCTTAAACGAAAACAGATTTTTCAACTCGGACAGGTGGAAGGCTTGGGCAAAGGACCCGTGGCGAGCGTCGCTGAAGTAGCGCCGGGTTTGATTTGGGCTATCCAGCCGGGGCATGGGCTTTTCCGTTGGGAGGGAGGAAGCTTCCGCCGCCTTTCGGTTGCCGGGTTAGGCCCTGAAGATTCAAATTTTCGTGCCATGCTGGTGACGCGCGATAAAGCCTGCTGGTTGGCTTGCGGCAAAGGCTTGTTACTGATTCGCGATCCTCAAGCAGTCGCCGATGAGAGCCAACTGTTCGAGTTGCCAGGCGCTAACATTACGGCGCTTGCCGAAGGTAATGACGGAAGCATTTGGGCGGGCACGCGTGAAGGACAGATATTGCGGCTCGATCAAGGCCATTTACGGATACACGCACAATCAGGATCGAAAAGTCCGGTGGTCGCGATGGCAGCGGAAGCGGACGGCCAAATTTGGGTGGGTACCGATGGCGAAGGACTTTATCTCGTCGGAGAAAACGGGCTGGTAAATTTCAATAACGGACTCCTGAGCACTTCCATTCAGGCATTACACCGGGACGCTGCGGGAACACTTTGGATCGGCACGGCCGCGGGAGGGCTCGCGGCCGTGTCGAATCGGCAGATCTCAATTTACACCCTCACCTCCGGACTGCCCGACAACAACATCTACGGCCTTTTGGAGAATCGCGCTGGGCGGCTGTGGCTGAATCACCGCGGCGGAGTTACCTGCGTGGAAAAACCTTCGCGCCCTTCCAACGCTCTGGCTGTGCTCGGATCTTTTCCATTAGACAATGGCTCGTCCGAAAACCTCTCGCAAAGTCCTGGTTCAAACACAATCTACCCAAAGGGCTGCAGCAGTAGTTCGGGACGCCTTTGGTTCGGTAATTATAATGGGATTACGGTCGTCGATCCGCTCGGACGTGCCGCCGCGACGAACGGGCTTGTGCTGTTGCTCGAAGAAGTCCTGGTTGATGGGTTTCCTGCAGCCGGATTTAAACCAATAGCAGCCTCGTCACAATCAGCGAAAAGCCGAAAATCTCCAGCGCTTCACGTCGGGCCGGGAAATCATCGCCTCGAGTTACGCTATTCAAGCCCGCGATTCGAAAACCTGGAGCAATTGCGCTTCCGCTATCAAATGAAAGGTTTGGATCAGCAGTGGACCGAAGCGGGCAGCTCTCGCGTAGCTCAATACAACTATGTGCCCGCCGGTGATTATCAATTCATTGTTTCGGTTGACGGAGCGAATGGGCTTCACGCCGAGACGGCAGTGGACGTCTCGGTCTCCCCTTATTTCTGGCAACGCTGGTGGGTTCTCTCCCTGGGCAGCGTGGGCTTGCTTGCGAGCGTCATTGGCGGGGCTCGCTATCTGGAACACCAAAGAATGAAGCGTTACATGAAACATCTGGAAGAGGAGAATGCGCTTGAGCGGGAGCGCACACGTATTGCGCGGGATTTGCATGACGAAATAGGCGCCAAGCTATGTCGCATTTCATTTTTGAGCGCGCATGCGGCCCGACTCGACACGAACAACAACGAACTCAAGGAACAGATTGGGGCGATCGAACATGACTCCCGCGATTTGTTGCATTCGCTGGATGAAATTGTTTGGGTCGTGAATCCGCAGAATGACACGCTTGAGCATGTCGCTTCCTACATCGCGCAATACACGCAGGATTATTTCCAAGGCACCGGCTTGAACTGCGAACTGGAAATTCCGAAAGAACTGCCCCATGTCCTGGTTTCGTCCCAGACGCGTCATCACCTTTTTCTCGCAGTGCATGAAGCGCTCACGAATGTGTTGAAGCATTCCGGAGCAAAGCGGGTAAAGGTAACGATCGCCTGCCCCGACGCCGTGCTGCAGATTCAAGTGAGCGACGAGGGCAAGGGGTTCGGAGCAGCTACCCAGGCATCACAAACACGCGAATCCGCGGATGGCTTGCAGAACATGCACCAACGCATGGATGTCATTGGCGGACAGTGCCGAATTGAATCCACGCCGGAACGCGGAACGGTGGTGGAATTCAAGCTGCCATTGAATCGAGAAGCTAAGGAAATCGTAATATGATCACGGTATCCATCGTTGACGACAATCAGAAGTTGCGCGAGTCCATCACGACATTTCTAAAGGGCACCCCGGAATTCCGATGTATAAGCGCCTACGGAAGCGCGGCGGAGGCGCTGAAGCACCTTCCGGTTGAAAAACCGGATGTGATATTGATGGACATCAACATGGCCGGCATGGACGGCATCGAGTGCGCCGCGCGTTTGAAGGCTGAAACGCCGGAAATGCAGATTGTCATGCTGACGGTGTACGAGGATACCGACAAAATCTTCCGAGCACTTTCAGCAGGGGCAAACGGTTATATTCTCAAACGCGCTGAGCCGGCGAAATTGCTTGAGGCCATCCGCGACGTCCACGCGGGTGGTTCTGCGATGTCGAGTTCCATCGCAAGGAAGGTTGTGGCGTCATTTCAGAAGTCGGCACCGGCCTCACCCACCGAAGCCCACCTATCGCCGAGGGAACAAAATGTCTTGGACTGTTTGGCCAAAGGCATGACCTACAAAGCCATCGCCTGCGATTTGGGTATTAGCATCGAAACTATCCGTACGCACCTCAAACGAGTCTATCAGAAACTGCACGTTCAGTCCCGTACTGAAGCAGTGGTAAAATACATGCGGCGTTGAAAATCTCTCGCGTCCCCAATTCATGGGACTGTTGAGTCGCAAGCCCGGCCCTAAAATAGGGATATGAACACATCCCATGGTCAGTCCAACCCGAGTTTGGCCGTCAAGCAACGTCGGCGAAAAGTGACTGCATTTACGCTTATCGAATTGCTGGTCGTCATCGCAATCATTGCCATCCTGGCAGCGATGCTCCTTCCGGCGCTGAGCAAGGCCAAAGAGCGCGCCCAAGCGATTGCGTGTATGAACAATAAGAAGCAACTCGGCTTGGCTTGGATAATGTATGCGGGAGATAACAGCGAAAAACTGGTGCTCAATCAGGATTGGCCTCAACTTGCCACCCCTTCAGTGCCTTCCTGGGCTTATGGAATCCTGACTTGGAACGCAAACCCACAAAACACCAATACTTTGAATTTGACAGACGAAGCCAATGCTCTGCTCGGCACTTATGCCGCAAGCGCCGTCAAGATCTATCGGTGTCCGACGGATAAGTACCTCAGCCCCGCTCAACGGTCGGCAGGTTTTGATCAGCGCATTCGCAGCGTCGCGATGAACGGTGCCGTCGGCGGGGGCGTCAAGTACACGGGATTTCCATTCAGTGCCTCGTATTGGTGGGCAACCAAAAGCACAGAACTGATCCTTCCAGGCCCATCAGACAGTTGGGTATTCACTGATGAGCATCCTGACAGCATGGACGACACAATTCTCTACACCGACGCTGGAGCGACCAATGGGACGGGTCAGTTCACGGAGCTTCCTTCAGGCAACCACAATAATGCCTGCGGCATGGCTTTCGCAGATGGCCATGCTGAGATCCACAAATGGAAGACTTCAGAGACTTTGCGGCCAGTCACCTACACAATGGTGCAACGCGTCAGTGTCACGGCGAATGCCGATTTGGCCTGGCTCGCTACGCATACCCCCAGTCAGAAATAGTGCGAACGACCCGGTTTGGATCGGGCAAGATTGGTTTCGGAATTGACTGGTGAAACCTCTGGTTGCAAGACTTGGCGCATGAAACTTTCGCGGCAACTGGCGGCTGTCACGCTGCTCTTCGCACTGCACTCTGTCGTTGCTTACGCAGCCTCCAAGCCTTTGCTGGTGCATTACCGACCGTGGTTTGTCGCGAAACCTTTCAGTGATCAATGGGGTTGGCATTGGACCATGGAGCATTTCAACCCCGATCATATTGACGCGACCGCGCAACGACAGATTGCCTCTTGGTATCACCCCCTCATCGGTCCGTATGATTCTGCGGATCCCAATGTGCTCGAATATCACCTACTCCTGATCAAGTTGGCCGGAATTGACGGCGTAATTGTGGATTGGCATGGTGCGGACGATTACCTCGATTATGCTGCGAACAATGAGCGCACGAAGGCATTGTTCAAAGCGGTGCGCAGAGCGGGCCTGAAGTTCGCGCTGTGTTTCGAAGATCAAGTGATCCAAGGACAGGTTGCACAAGGGCGGCTGACTTCATCGAATGCAATCGCTCATGCGCAGCAAACGCTCCTTTACGCGGAAACAAACTTCTTTACGGACTCATGTTACCTGCGACAGGCCGGGCGGCCCGTCCTGTTGAATTTCGGGCCGCAATACTTCAAAGGCACCGGACAGTGGGAGCAAATATTCTCGGCGTTGAAGGCCACGAATCAGCCCGCTTTCTTCACTGAAGACTATCGGGTTTCGGCAGGCGTCGGTGGCTTCAGTTGGCCGCCCATGTGGCTGAGTCTGTCACCGGGGTCTCGGGGAGTTTTGTCCGTCTCGGCGTTGCAGAATTATTTCGACCGTTTCGAGGAGCGTGCAGGCAGTTGGCCCGCATCCATCAGCAGCGCTTTTCCCCGGTTTCATGATATTTATCAATCTGCCGGTGTGCGGAATTATATCGGGTACTTGGGCGATCGGAAGGGACGAACTTTTCGCGAGACCCTTTCACGCGCGCTGACAAACGCCTCAACCATGGTTCAGATCGTAACTTGGAATGATTTTGAAGAGGGCACGATGATTGAGCCAACAGTGGAATACGGATTCCGAGATCTTGGCATCGTTCAGGAACAGCGGCGGCAGTACCTCGACTCTAGTTTCTCATTTGGCACAAATGATCTCACCATTCCTTTTCGCATTTACAAACTTCGCACTGCGGTGCCAACTGATCTCACGTTGAACGCTCAGTTAGATGCTGTTACTGAGACGGTATTTAAAGGGGAACTCGAGACGGCTCGAAGAAACCTCGACGGGTTGGAAGCGCACTATTCGGAGCGACGCGCTGCACAGACGCGCTAACTGTTATCAGCAGCGTGATTCCGTGGCAGAGCGTTTGACTATTTGTAGGTGGCGTGAAGTCTCTGCGTTAGAACGGTTGCCAAAAATCATTTCCGAATAGAGAGGGAAGCGGTCTTGGCCGGCTCATCGATGCCAGGCTGGTCTCGGTGAGTAATTTGCCAACCGCGCCCTTGCCCTGCTCAATGACGGCTACGGTCAGTTGGTCAGTTTTTAGGCTTTGGCGAATCAGCTTGCCCCGGACTTTAAATCGTGCGAAGTAAATGCCCGATGGAACATAGCGAATCAAATTTGAAAACTGAGTCCTTTGCCAGTTCGATTTTGTCTCTTGTTGTCCCTCTTTCATACTGGCAGTATCATATTCAGTATCAAATTTATAACTTGCGCTTGCATACGTAAGTGCTTGTTAATCAATCAGTGCGCCCGTAGCTCAGTTGGATAGAGCACCTGCCTTCTAAGCCGGTGGTCGTGCGTTCGAATCGCACCGGGCGCACCATTCATCAAAAATGCTCACTCTCGAAATACTCGCTGAACTCCTCGATAAAAACCATTCCGCCGCCCAGGTCCGCGTCAAGGAATTTTCCATCGGCAACCAACCCTTCGCTTTCAATTCGCAACCCGCCATCATGGGAGTCATCAATCTCTCCCCCGATTCCTGGTATCGCGAAAGTGTTTGCCTCTCCGCCGAAAGCGCCGTCCAACGCGGCAAAATCCTCCACGCCCAGGGTGCGCAGATCATTGATATCGGTGCCGAATCCAGCCTCGCCCACGCCGCGCGTGTTGATGAAGCCAATCAAAACAGCCGCCTGCTCCCCGTCATCCAAGAACTCCGCGCTGCCAACATCCTCGTCTCCGTCGAAACCTATCAACCCGCCGTCACCCGCGCCTGCCTTGAAGCCGGTGCGAACATTCTGAATCTCACCGGCACCGACCGCAGCGATGAACTCTTCCGCATGGTCGCCGCACACGATGCCGCCGTCATCATCTGCTACGTGCAGGGGGCCAACGTCCGCGAAGTCGGCGACTTCGATCTAAACGCCGATCCCACCGCCATGATGAAAGAATATTTCGCGCGCCAAATTGAAATCGCCATCCGCAACGGCGTCGAAAAAATCTTCATCGATCCCGGCCTCGGTTTTTACTATCGCAACCTGCAGGACAGCGCCGTCCGCGTCCGTCACCAGATGACCACTTTTCTGAACACCTTCCGCCTCCGCGAACTCGGCTTCCCTACCTGTCACGCCCTGCCCCACGCCTTCGAATATTTCGGCGACGAAGTCCGCTGCGCCGAACCATTCTTTGCCGTCCTCGCCGCCTTGGGAAAAACCGATCTCTTCCGCACCCACGAAGTCCCCCGCATCAAAGCCGTGCTCGACACCTTAAAAGTCTTTTAGCCCGCGACGCACAATTTAATCCCGACCGCGCAAATGCGTTTTAAAGGAGCGCGGTCCCGCATGCGGGACCGCTTCGATGATAGTTGTCCAACTTACGCTCAAAAAACTTCGTCACCTTTCTGGCCTTTAGTTCTAAAGCGCTGAAAGCGCGCAATAATAAAGCCCAAGGCAACGCCCTGGGTAACCTGCACCCACAATAAATCACTTTACCGACGCAGTCGGTGCGAGCCCCGCGAGCATCTCCCCCCGTCCTCACCCCTTCCGCCGACAAAGAAAAACCCCTTCCTCCTCCGACTTCGTAATCCACTGCTCCAATACCTCGACACCATGCTGCCCTAACAACGTCCGCACCCGCTCCGGCGTATGCCGATAAGAAAAAAAGAGCCGGATACTATCCCCTTCTTTAAACACAAACCGTTCCTCATCCACTCGGATATCTCGCTCCTTTTTAAAATGAAAATAAGCCGCCACCCGGATCAACCCGCTGCCACCCGGATCAACCTCCACCGTAAATTTCAATTCCCCATCGCCCTGCTCCACTCCCAAGTCCAATAAAAATGTAATCAACCACTCCTTTGTAAGCTCATTGTCATACAGCGGCAGGATACGCTGCACTCCCGCCGCATAATCATCCCCCGGCGCAAGATTCGCACTGAACAACAACCAATCCTTCGGGCGCATCAATCCCACCAGCCGCGACAATATCATTTGCGGCTCGAAGTTCGGTATCATGCCAAAGAAAGTAATCAACCGCGCAGTCCCCGCCTCCGCCTGTCCATCAATCACGCCTGCCAGATCCGTCGCCGAAGTCATATCGCACACCAACGGATGACAATCGCTCTCTGGCACCACCGCCAAAGCCGCCTCCCGCGCCACCAATACCATCGCCACACTGACGTCCGATGGCGTATAGACAACTCCCTTTCCCGCACCCTTCAACAACCTCAACAACCTCGTGTCTTTCTGTCCCCCTCCGCAGCCCAACCCGACCAGATGCACCATCCCTGCATCGATCCGTTTCACCGCACCGGCAAAGCTCAAATCATATGTCTCCGCACAATCTTCATCCGTCCGCGACGGCGAATACGCCTGGTGCAAAGCGAGCCATTTCTGCGTCTGCTTGACACTATCGTAATGAAACTTGTGATTAACCTGGCGCGTCCGCAATGACGTGAGCAAATCCCGCCGCACCGCCTCGGGAAATTGACTCGCGTGAATGACTACATTTGCAACCGATGACATGCGTTATTCTTGCCGCAGCCGCCCCCGCAAAACAAGCCCCGTCGCCCGCCTCCCATGCACCTGCTGCGTCCGGGCCATTACAAATATTGCTCTTTCCTTTCGTTGACTTGACCGAATGCGACATTATATTCGCGACATGAATTTCGATATTTCTCACCTCTTGGAACACTGGGATTATCAACCCGGCCAGGTGGTGGTTAGAAAATTCACTGCCAAGGATGGCGTCGTTAAGATTCAATTACGCGTCGATCTCGGGCTCCTGCAAATGAACGCCGAAGGCCGGCCCGATGGCAAGCACCCCCTCGGCTATCCCTCTATTTACGATTACTACCAGACCAAGCTCTATAAGCATCTCGCCGCCAATGAAGGCAGCGATACCGGCTTCCGCCTCAAACCCGAGGACTGTGCCAAGCTCCAACTGGAAGCATTGCAATATCATCATCGTTACATCTGCCTCCTTGAACTTGAAGATTTCGATGCCGTCGTCCGCGACACCGAGCGCAACCTCGCCGTCTTCGAGTTCGTAAAAAAGCATGCCGATTCCGAAGATCTCATCTGGTCCATCGCCCAGTTCAAACCGCAATTGCTTTTGATTCAAACCCGTGCCCAGGCACGGCAGGCATTGTGCGCCGATGATTACAGTGCCGCCATCCAGTTCATCGATACCGGGTTGACCCAAATCCAGGAATTCTATCGCGAACATTCCCGCAACGAAATGGCCGATCAAAGCAGCGAAGTCCATTACTTGAAAAATTGGCTGGAAGAAGTTTCCGCCAAGCGTCCGCTGACCAAACGTGAGCAATTGGAGAAGGCCCTCAACGAAGCCGTCAACAATGAAGATTACGAACGTGCTGCCCAGGTCCGCGACGAGTTGCGCAATCTAAAATCCACCGAATAATCATGACTCTTCAGGAACGACTCTCCCAGGAAATCAAATCCGCCATGCTCGCCAGGGATGCCGACCGCCTCTCCGCATTACGCATGTTAAAGTCCACCATCGGCTACGTTCAAATCGAGCGTAAAACCGAAAGCCTCCCTGATGCCGAAGTCATTACCATCGTGCAGAAGGAAGTAAAGAAGCGCCGCGATTCCGTTGAGCAATTTGAAAAAGGTGGGCGCCCTGAACTCGCTGCCAAGGAAAAGCAGGAAATTACCGTTCTGGAAACGTTCCTGCCTCAACCCCTTTCACCTGAGGAATTGGAGCAATTGGTTCGTGCAACCATCCAGGAAACCGGAGCGACCAGCAAGAAAGACATGGGCCCGGTGATTAAGGCCGTTCAAGCCAAAGCCGCCGGCCGAGCCGATGGAAAATCCGTCAGCACCTTGGTTGGCAAATTACTTCCCTGATCTATTTGTAGCGGCGGTCTATGACCGCCGCATTCCGAAGGTGCGCGGCGTTCACGCCGCTTCAATATCATCTTCGCCTAGGACGCAGAATAACCACGCCTCGCCAAACAGTCCTTTCGTCCTACTGATGTTGCGGAAAAATCTGATAAAGCAGCATATAAATTACCACCCCCGTCACCGATACATACATCCAGATCGGCCACGTCCAACGCGCAATCTTCCGATGTGATTCAAACCGCCGCTTCATTGCCAATACCAGTGTAATAATTACCATTGGTAGAATGATCACCGCCAAAAGTGTGTGTGTCAGCAAAATCGTCAGGTAAATGGGACGAAACCATGCCGGATCCGCAAATTTCGTTACAGGCCGATGCAAGTGGGCCAGGTAAGCATGATACGTAATATAACAGGCCAGAAAAAGCGTTGAAGTTATCAGCGCCGCCACCATGCAATTCCGATGCGCATCCTGGTTCTTGCGCCGGATAAAAACATAACCTGCCGTTAGAAAAATCGCGCTGAGGGCGTTCAGGGAACCGTTAACCGCGGGAAGATCGAGCAATGTCATGATGGGTTTTCGCGCAGTAATTGTTTGATGGCCGAAAGTAATTCCGCCCGCGCTGTCGGATCTTCCGAATCGAAATAGGCATGCAGCTTTCCCTCCTTGTCCGTCCAGCCGCGTATTTTTCCATTTTGGTCCACTAACGTAAAATGAGTGCTATGGATAAATAAATCGTCCGGAACCTCCCGCTCATCCGGTTTTTTCTCCGCCACAACAAATTTGAAATCATTGACCTCCAGGCGGCGAATTTCCTGCTTGTTCCCCGTCAAAAACCACCAGCGATTGGGAACCGCACCGAAACGTTCCGCATACTTGTTTAATATCGGTGGCGTGTCGTAATCCGGATCACTGGTAAAGGAGATAAACTTCACCGGCACGCTTGCCGGCAACGAACGTTGCAATTCCGCCATTTGCCGGGTCATCTTCGCACAAGGTCCAGGGCAACGGGTGAAGATGACATCGGTCACGCAAACCTGGCCGCGCAAATTCGCTAGTGAAATTGCCTGATTATTTTGATTGGTCAGCGTGAAATCAGAAACCTCCCCCAGCACCGGCAACGCTCGCCCATTACCATGGAACTTCGACCATACAAAAGCCCCAGCGATACCAATTATGATTAGTACCAAGGCTCCCCAAACCACCCATTCAATTTTTCGTGTGGATCCACTCATGGATTATTCGCTCCAGAATCTGCAAATCAGAAGGGTTTGATGTAACCGGACTGGAACTCCGGCACAAAGATACTGATCCGCTCAAGCCACCCGGGCGAATGGCTAAGGCTTTCGCAATTCCAAATTTCCCAATGGACTAAGCCAGACGAACTTATTCGAAGCTCGTGGCTCCGCCAGCACCGGGCTTGGATTTTGAAGCCAGCCACTTGTCGTAGTTTTCCTGCGAATCAACGTACAAACGTCCTGAAGCCATCGTTGAATGGCCATTCCCACAAAGCTGGGCGCAGTTAATCTGGTAAATGCCAGTCTTAGTTGGCGTGAAATGCAGCGGAATCGCCAAACCTGGAATCGCATCCTGCGTCACCCGCATCGCAATGATCTTAAAAGAATGGATTACATCCATCGAGGTCAGCGTAACAATGACCGGCTTGTCCACCGGCACATGAATTTCATTGTATAAAGCCGGCAGATCATCCTTGCCAGCGGCATCATCCTTCACCAAACCCCATTTGTTTTCATTGCTGACCAAATGGAGATCCCGGGCGCCGAATTTACCATCTGCTCCCGGATAAAAAACATTCCAGCCGAACTGCTGGGCAATGATGCGAATCTCCGTCGGATGCTCATCCGCTTTCGGAAATTGATCAACCGCCTTGCCCCACAGCGGAACGGCAAATCCCACCAGCAAAACCCCTTCCACCAACGCGACCGCCAATTCAATGTAATTGGAAAGATGTCCGCGAATGCCGACATAATCCGCCTTCGGGTTCGCCGCTTTCCGGAATCGCAGCAGCGCATAAAGGAAATAAAGTATCCAGCCAATGAACAGGACAATCATCAGGTAATGAACATAGATGATCAGCTTGTCCACATCCGCGCCATGCTTGGATGCGAGGACAGGCAGGTTCAACAATTGCGACATTTTCTCGTTCATGAAAGCTCTTGAGTTACTTTAAGGGATTGCTCCGCTTCTACAGCGGCGGACATCATCATCGATCTTCTTGCCAGATAAATACCAAAGGCTGCCACCCCACATAGGACGCAACCTACAATTGCCAGCAAACTAAAAATTCCCGCATTCATCCCCTGCGCCAGCGGAGAATCAGTCTTCCCACCGTAACACGCAGCACAGGCAAAGATGGATTGCGAATGACAAATCAGGCCCAAAACAAGCCCGGCCAAAACTGTTTTCATCTTACAAACATTTCTCATAAATAACTTATGTTCTTAAGTTTCTTCATGAAATAAACTTCGTAGGCAATCAGGCCCACGCCAATTAACGTTGATATCACGGCCCAAGCCAAATCCCACGCCCCTCGCTCCGGCGAGAAATAACTCATCCACGACCACACGGCACAACCAAATGCCAGCAGAATGGCCGCTATGATGAATATAAGATGGAAGGCCTTTAGTGACATTTTACTTCATGTGAATCAGGCTCGTCGGCTCCAAAGACCACAACGTCAGATACATCAGGCTCGCGAAAAAGAAAACGGTCGCAATCAGGATGCCGTAAATCATTTTCTTCTCCGAAATCAGATGCATGAAATAGCCGGCTACCAAAAAGCCCTTGATGCAGGCGATAAATAATGCAATCGCAATGTTCATCGTCACACTGCCAAAATGAACCTTGGACACAGCTACCGTTACGACCGTACCGACGATCAATGCGTAAAACACGAAGAGATACTTCTTAACGTGCTTCTGAATATCATGGGCATTATGGTTATCGCTCATATTGTTTGCTCAGTTACAGGAGATACAAAACCGGGAACAGGAAAATCCAAACCAAATCAACAAAGTGCCAGAACAAACCGGAAACTTCAATCCGGTTGGTGAAACGCTCCGGCTCAGTCCGCCACATCTTTGATCCGGGACCCCAAAGGAATCCAATCACCAGCGCGCCGCCGATCACATGCAATGCATGCAGACCGGTCAACGTGAAATAGATCGCCATGTAAGTGTTGTGCCATGGACCATAATTTTCCATGTACTTGATGTCATCCCGCTTTACCGTGATCTCCTCATGCTTGACCTCGGCCGTCTGATGACTATGTCCCTCTTTGGCTTCTGCTCCGGCTTCTTCGGTGTGAAGATAATGCCCGGACACCGTCACTTGGTCCTTGGTCTGTTCCTTCATGTGCCCATCCACCACCCGGCCATCTTTCAACTGGATTTCGTAATGGGTAAACTTGTCGTGGTATTCATATGACTTGATGCCCACGAAAATGACCGCGCACAGAAGCGTAATCGCCTGGAACATTTTGAACTTTCCAAAATTATTCAGCTTCAGCGATGCCCAAGCCATGACCACCGTAATACTGGAGCAGATCAACACGATGGTATTGATCATGCCCAGGTTGACGTTCAATAGCCCGTGCGGCCATTTTCCCGGATCAGCCCCGACGCGCAACAGGATGTAGGTCGAGAACAGTGCGCCGAACAACATGACTTCGGATGCCAAAAAGAGCCAGATACCAACCTTGGCGTTATATAAACCGGTATCCGGACGAGATTCTGCTGTGTATGGAATTTCCATGAATCAAATAAACTTGGTTAAGCTTCCGTCTGTGGCGTGAAATCTTTGCTGCGACCCGGCACGCTGTATTCGTAGGGGCCACGATGCACGATGGGCGTCTTCACAAAATTACCGTGCGGCGGAGGCGTGGGTGTCTGCCATTCCAAAGTCGTGGCCTGCCACGGATTGTCCGATTCCACTTTCTTGCCGCGCTTGATGCTCAAGAAGAAATTGATGATGAATGGGACTTGGGCCAGTGCCAGGCACCATGCCGCCATCGAAATTGTCTGGTTCGTATGGATCATCGTGTCAGACAAGCCGCCCGTCGTCCCCGGCGTGTTCGCCGTGGCATAATTGGCGCCACCGTCTACCATGCGTCGCAACATGCCCGCCATGCCCTGCGCGAACATCGGCTGAAACACGAGGTTCATGAATACAAACGAAGTCGCAAAGTGCACCTTGCCCCAGAATTCACTCATAAATCGGCCCGTCATCTTCGGATACCAATAATAAATTCCTGCAAAGAGACCGAAAATCGTTCCCGGTGCCACGACATAATGGAAGTGGGCAATGACATAATAAGTGTCATGCAAATGGATATCGCTGTAGTTGAAACCCAGCGGCAGACCGGTCAGACCACCGATACCGAACATCGGCAGAAACGCCAGCGCAAATAGCATCGGCGTATTAAAGCGAATTGACCCACCCCACAATGATAGAAAGAGACACGTCAGAATAATCACAGATGGAATCGAAATGATCATCGTGGTGGTCTGGAAGAACGTACTGATCTTCATCCCCATGCCGGTCATATACATATGGTGCGCCCACACGATGAACGAGACGAACCCGATCACCAACGAGGAGTAAACCAGCGATTTATAACCCCAAATCGGCTTGCGAGTGTTGTTCGCGATGATTTCGCAAACGATACCCATCGCCGGCAAAATCAACACATACACCTCAGGATGTCCCAGGAACCAAAAAAGATGCTGCCACAACAACGGACTGCCCCCGCCGCTGATATGGCCGAGACTGGTGAGTTGCAGGCCGGTCGGCAGGAAGAAACTCGTATGCGCCACCTTGTCCATCAATTGCATGATACCCGCCGCTTCGAGCGGAGGAAATGCCAGCAACAACAGGAAGCCCGTCACGAATTGCGCCCAAACGAAAAATGGCAACCGCATCCAGGTCATGCCCGGCGCCCGTAATTGAATGATGGTAGCAAGGAAGTTAACCGCGCCCAGCAAGGATGAAGTGATCAACAGCACCATTCCAATCAGCCAGTAAGTCTGGCCTTGGGTCGGAATTGATGTTGCCAGCGGCGAGTAGGAAGTCCAGCCCGCTTGCGCTGCGCCGCCAGGAACGAAAAAGCTCACCAACATCACAATGCCACCGACAAAATAAGCCTGGTAACTGGCCATGTTGATGCGCGGAAAAGCCATATCCGGCGCGCCAATCTGCAAGGGAACCACAAAATTGCCAAACGCAGCGAAAGCCAGTGGAACAATACCCAAAAAGATCATGATTGTTCCATGCATCGCCCCGAACGAATTATAAAGGTCACCTGAAATGACCCCTTTGGCCGCCACGTCACCCAGCACCTTTTCGAGTAATGGACCAACCAGCGGAACCGCCTTGCCTGGATAGGCAATCGACCACCGCATCATCATCATCAGCGAAAATCCTATAAAGAGGAAAATCAGCGAAGTGATGCCGTATTGAATGCCGATGACTTTATGGTCGGTGGAGAAAACGTATTTCCGAAAAAACCCGAGCTCCTCGTGATGATCAGCGTGAACTCCGGCGTGCGGAACTGCGTGACTGGTTGCATTACTCATGATTTCGATTACTTGTTCAAAACTTGCCAAGTATTAAGATTTCTAACTCACCAAAAATTTAAGACGAACAAATTAGCTTTTCCTGTTTGCCAGTGTCAACGGCAGAATCCAAATATTAGGTCATTTAATTTTATCAAATACCATTAGTCCTAGCAGTAAAGGCAGATACAGGATGGATACAAAAAATAATTGCCGCGCACGCGGGACCGTCAGATGCCGCGAAAACTGAATCGCAAACCACAAATAAGCCAATCCCAGCGCCAGTGCGCCAAAAAGATAAACCGGCCCGGCCAGCTTGAACAGGTACGGGCACAAACTAATTGGCAGCAATCCCAATGTATGACTTACCGCTTGACGCCCGGTACGCTCTCCATTTGGATCCACCACGGGCAACATCATAAAACCCGCCTGGGCATATTGTTCGCGGTAAATCCACGCAATCGCAAAAAAATGCGGCAGTTGCCAAAAGAAAAGAATCGCAAACAGCGACCAGCCGCCCGGTGTAATTTCACCCTGCGCCGCCGCCCAACCCATCAACGGTGGCAATGCGCCTGGTATAGCTCCAATCACCGTGTTCAGTGTGGTAATGCGCTTGAGCGGTGTGTAAACAAATAAATAACTGACCAGCGTGATTGCTCCCAGCAGACTGGTCAGCAGATTCACCGCCGATGCGAGATAAATCAGTCCAACCCCACCACATGCCACCCCAAGGATCAGCACGGTGCGCGGCTGCAACCGGCCGGAAGGCAATGGCCGGTCTTCGGTGCGACGCATCTTCGCGTCATGCTCTCGTTCCAGCAGTTGATTCAACGCGGCTGCACCGCTCGCTACCAACGCAGTTCCAAGCATCGTATGAAGCAGCAATAACAAATTGAGTGGGCCGCGAAAACCCACGTAAAAACCAACCAAAGTCGTGAGTAAAACCAGGAAGGTCAGCCGTGCCTTGAAGAGATCAGAAATGACTGCGAACCGCGTTTTTTCAACAACGGTTGCTTCGGCCAAGGGCTGAACTGTCGCTTTCATCTCATTACTGCGTCGATCATTTGACACTGGTTGCGGCCCGCTTGTCAGGCAGAAATTCAGTTGTTTCCGATTTTGCCGCTGCCAAATTCGCCGCGCGAACGGGAATTAAAAGCCGGAATGACACAATGGTCAACAACGTAGCCGTCACGAGTGATAGCGCCCCCAC
This sequence comes from Pedosphaera sp., assembly GCA_028293285.1. GTDB lineage: Bacteria > Verrucomicrobiota > Verrucomicrobiia > Limisphaerales > Pedosphaeraceae > Pedosphaera. The sequence continues at coordinate 58,653 of JAQGPC010000177.1, read as the reverse complement.
CATTACGTGTACCGTGGCAATATCCGCTGCCTTGTTGGACCAAATGGTGTAAGCCCCCAGCGTGACTTGCAACAAAATGAGTCCCACCCAAACCAGGGAAAGTTTTGCCAGCGGATTGCGCACACCAAGTTGCCGGCGCGTCAACCATGCGGAGTACACCACCGCAATTCCTATCAACAATGCCATGATGCGATGCAGCATTTGCAGGCCAATTTGAAATGCTGTGATGGGATTCGTCCCTTCCGCGGCATCTCGCGTCTGGTTATACGTCGCAACGGAGGCTGCATCCATAGGCGGCCAAATCTTGTGATATGCCAATGGAAAATCTGGAATCGCCAACCCCGCATGCTGATGCCGCATCGTCGCCCCCACCACCAATTGCACAAAAATCAGCACCGTTACAATAGCGAACAGCCGTCGCAACCCGGCATTATCAATTATCGGCGCAATTCTTTCAGATAACTTGTTCCACCACGCACTCGTAAACAATGCTATGGCACAAGTCAGGACCAAAAACGCCTGCGCCAGGGCTGCGTGGAAAATGCCGATCTCATCCTTGTATAAAACCACTCTTAATCCGCCTAACACCCCCTGCAACACCACGGCAAAAAACGCGGCTACTCCCAACCAACGCAACCAGCGGCGCGAATCTTTAATCCATAACCAGACCATTAAGATAACCGTCAGAAAACCAACCGCCGAAGCCACGAGGCGATGGCTGTGCTCATAAAAAACTCCCCCCACCCATTTCGAAATGGGAAAAGCGAACATGTTGTAACCATACGTCGTCGGCCAATCCGGCACTGCCATGCCGACTCCGTGACTCGTCACCAGACCGCCAATTCCAATCAAGGCCAGCGTCGCCAGAGCCGTCAGGATGGCGAAACGATTTAACCAGGGATTAGTTGCCGAACGAGACATGGTTCAAAACTGCGATACCAAGAAAAAATAAACCGCTGCGACATCTAACCTGCCGCAGCGGTTTCGAGATTGCAAGCGACTCTATTGAGCCGGCACGGAGAGCGTGAAGTCTTGCTTCACATTGTCGCTCTTGACCTCAACCGGTTTTGAATCCTTGCCCGCTTTGCGGTGCATGGCTTCAACCGTGTATTTGCCCGGCGGCACATTGGCGATCTTGAAATTGCCATCCTTGTCGGTCACGGCGAAATAAGGATGATCCACCACGGTCACATAACCAAACATCCAGGGATGCACATCGCACTTAAAGCGCAGGAAATCTTCCGGGGTGGCAAAGGTAAAAGTGATGTCCGGTCCACCAGCCATCTGGGCCTTGTTCACTTCCTTGTTGCCATTGCCGGTTGGCGTCGGATGAATATTGTGCAGGACGGGGTCCGAATTCTTCACGACAATCTTTTGATTGCTCTGAACTGCTGTTACGTACGGCACGTATTCACATCCCTTTTGGTCCATAACCAACGGTGCCGCTGATTCACCCGCGGATTTGCCGCTGATCCCACGCACCACGACCACTACGTCCTTTAATTCACCTTTGGAACCAACCACATAAAATTGTGTCTTCACTGGACCACTGTGCAACTTGCCGCAATTCGGATCGCTCGTGATTGCATCAATGCTCTTTTCGGGCGGTGGTGTCCCTTTCAGCGTGACAGTTCCAGTAATGTCGGCTGCGGAGGCGGCTTGCAGTCCGGCAATCAGTGCGGGAATAACCAAAAAACGTGGGTTCATTTTCATAGATAATTTAACAATTAACAGTGGTGCGAAAATAACATTCGCTAATTCACGCCGCAAGTGATTTGTGAAACATTTCACAATCTCACTCTCCATTAATTCGACGCTAAGGAAATACCGCTATTCAGAAGGGTGAAGCAAGGCAGAAATGTATATGTAAGCAGCTTGCTTACAGGTTCTTCCACTAGGAAGCAGTTAGCACTGCCTCTTTTTCGTTTCTTCCCGTGTTTGCATTCTCATTCAGTTCCCAATAAGGAGCTGATTCGCCCCATTCATGTGTGCGAATCGAATGGGATGGCGCGGCCTCGTCCATGGTCTGTGCCGCCTGTGCCATTTGGAGAAGGTGGGCAAGAGCTTTGGGTTTGCCCCGGGCAGCCACTAGTCCGCTGTTCGTAAATGACACGCCGAAGGGAGCACGACCAGGCTTCAATTGCTCCGGAATATCCTCTTCAACCGCAATGGCAACCCCTGCCAATCCTTGTCCTTCAATATATTTCTGAGCGGCGGGACGTCCGACTCTTATTACGACGAGCAAATTCACTTCTGTCCGGGAAACTTTGCTCGTGAAATCCCGGAGTGCTTCCGGCAAAAGAGCGCACGCGCTGCACTCAGGGGAGAAAAATACAACCATGCTGGGCGTAGGCTGTGCGCCTCCAAATTGATAGGTACCGCCATTGACGAGTGGCACCATGCTTTCGGGCACCTTGCTGAATGGCGCGTAAGTCTCGGCTGGCTCCTTCGCTTCGCCATTCAGGCGCAACGTAAGTTCGCCCAACTGGCGCATCAGAGAAAACACCAACAGGCTGAGCACTAAAATCATTGCCCATTGCAGAACCATTGAAGTTATCCAGATTGCATTCATGATCGTTAAAAATTAAATATCATTTTCCTGCGATTCACCACGGCCACCACGCAAGGCCAAAAGCAAAGCGCGCCCACAACCACCGTCAACCTTCCTAAAAATGTGGAAATGTCCGGTCCAAAAAAGGAAACCGGTTCCGGCCAGACAAGCATGGATACGGCAGCAGCGATAAGAATAATGTTTCTAACCACCCCGCTGCCGGTGGTCGCAGTGTTGACAGATTCTCCAAAGCAGGCACAGCCTTTAAGCCCCCGCCGCCACATCTCCGCCAGAACAACTGTGAAGATGGCCAGCAGGGCAATCGCAGCGATGATCACTTTTTGCGGCGCGACTCCACTCAGCAAAAACCCCGCAAGCAACAGTTCAACTAGAGGAACAATCAACGCTGTCGGATTAACCAACCGCTCATGAATCAAATTCCGCAGCACCGCACGAAACGCGTCTTGCGCTCGCAGTTTGGAAATGGCCGCAGTTAAAAAAACTGCGGCCAGTAACAGAATAATTACGCCAGACATTTTGTTTGGTGAGAGAACTCCCTTCACGCTTTCGTGAAGGGAGATTTTGGAACATCTCAATTAATTCGGGCACGAAGGCACTGGCGGGAAACAAGCTCCGGTGCTCGTAGTTGTCGAACCAAGGATGTCTGAGCACGTCCAACCGCGACAGCCATTGGGCACATAGGCACAACAAACTGCCTGCACACAACTCCAGACGCCACCCGGGCATGCCGTGCAACATGCGCCATGGGCATATCCGTAGCGATAAACTACGTCGCCAGGAACCAACCAGCCAAACGTGGTGCTGTTTTCTCCATAGCGGATATAGTATCTCTCGTGACTCAGATCGCTGCCGCTCGTGCCAATCTTCCAATGGGCTGTGCTGCAGGTGCCCGAGGGAGCTGCACTGCCACCACAGACATAACCAGTGGAGCTATGTCCAAGACCACACAAGCTTTTCCTCCAGGGATAATCATTGTTTGGACCTGGGCTGGCAAAACGACAATCAAAATCATAGTCAGCTGGCCCACACAACTTGCCCGTCCAACTCGTATCGGCGGAGGCATACCCGGCGCCGTAAGGAATCCATCCTTGGCGCGGCGTGCCCGTATCCCAATAGCCCCAGAGGAAACCATTATAGCTCGGACGCGGGCCGGGGTCAGGACAGCCTGCACTGCCGCCTCGATTGCTGCACCGCCCGAAATGCTTGCCATTGGGTATGGTAATCGGAACACCGCTTGTATCCGTCACCCGTGCAGCGCTAAAAGAAGGTCCTTTGTAAACCCCTACTCCCCCCGCTGCAGTCACCACCCATGGCGCATAGCAGACCGAGATTTCGTTGGTGCCGCGACATTCCGTAATGCCGCAAAGGCTGGCTTGGGCATCACTTGGCTTGAGAATCAGGCTGGTGCTCCCAATCGCAATGATTCCCGTGGTTATACGCCCAATGAAAGTGCGGCGTGGTGTTTTGCTGGCAATATGAACGCCGGCACTTTGGATCCATTGATCCATGCGGTGGGTTAGGGGCTTGGATTCTGATTTCTTTTTGTTGTCTTTCACTGGTCTGCCTTTCGCTTGGATTGCGAGTAATGTGGAACAGCTAGTGCCAATGCCTGATTTAATAGGATTGGTGAAACGTGTAACTGGGAACAATTGAGAAGTAACAGCAAAAGACTCTGACCGTCAACAAAATGTAAGCCAACTGATAAACTTACAAGTTTAACTAATCTAAAAGCAACTAACGCTCGAAATATTAGGCAAAAGGTTCTTCGGAAAGCACTTTCGCCATTTCCAATGCGGTCTGTGCCGCCTCAGCGCCGCGATTGTGTTCTCTTCCTAAACAACGTACGCGCGCCTGTTCTTCATTCTCCAGCAACAGCACCTCATGAATCACCGGTATCTCATGCTGCAGTTGGATACGCATCAACGCATCACTGACCGCCCGGCCAATATGGTCGGCATGCGCGGTTGCGCCCCGCAATATAACGCCCAGACAAATAATGGCTGAAAATCGTGGCGACGATGTGCCCGCTAATTTCGTGGCCACCACTGGAATTTCATAAGCACCGGGAACCCGCACCACTTCTATCAGTTCAGCCTTGGCTCGCTTCAATTCCGCCTGTGCCGCGCGCAGCATTCCATCCACATAACGATTGTTGTATTTCGAAGCGACAATCGCAAAACGACCACCCTTAGCTTTTACCTTTTTTCCTTTGAGAGCCTTTAGCATGTTCGCCTTTAAAGCAGATGTCCCAACTTTTCGCGCTTTGTTTTTAAATATTTCGCATTATGCGGATTGGGCCGGATCTTGATCGGCACCTGCTCGACAATTTCCATTCCATACCCTTCCAATCCCACCACCTTCTTCGGGTTATTGGTCAACAAACGAATATTCTTTATTCCCAGATCAGCGAGAATTTGCGCGCCCAAACCATACTCCCGTAAATCCATTCCATATCCGAGTTGCTTGTTTGCTTCAACGGTATCAAACCCCTGCTCCTGTAACTTATAAGCTTTAATCTTCGGAGCCAATCCGATCCCCCGCCCTTCCTGTCGCATATAAACTACCACGCCCCGGCCCGATTCCGCCACCATCTTCATCGCCTGGTGCAATTGCGGTCCGCAATCACATCGGCGCGAACCAAATACATCCCCCGTCAAGCATTCGCTATGAACCCGCACCAAAACTTTTTTTTGTCCGGCTACATCCCCGCGCACCAAGGCCAGATGATGCTGCCCATCAATTTTGGACTGATACAAATACAGATCAAATTCACCGTAATCGGTCGGCATCTTCACCACTTCAACCCGCTCCACCAATTTCTCGCGAGTCCGCCGATACTTGATCAACTCCTCAATCGTGCAAATCTTCAGTTTGTGCTTCTTGGCGAATTTGATCAATTGCGGCAACCGCGCCATCGTGCCGTCATCATTCATGATCTCGCACAGCACTCCAATCGGCAGGCAACCTGCCAACTGCGCCAAATCCACCACCGCCTCCGTGTGCCCCGAGCGTTGCAGCACTCCACCCGGCTTCGCACGCAACGGAAACACATGCCCCGGCTGCACCAAATCATTCGGCACCGCCGTCGGGTCTGCCATGATCTTGATCGTCCGCGCGCGGTCGGCGGCGCTGATACCGGTGGTGACACCTTCCGCTGCATCCACGCTGACTTGAAAATCCGTTTTGAAACTCTCGCGGTTCTTCACCACCATCTGCTCGATGCCCAATTGCTTGAGCCGCTCCGAAGTGGTCGGCACACAGATCAATCCCCGTCCAAATCTGGCCATGAAATTGATGGCCTCCGGGGTCGCAAATTCACCGGCCATGATTAAATCCCCTTCGTTCTCGCGGTCTTCATCATCCACCACGATCGCCATTTTGCCTTTTTGCAAATCAGCAATGACGGATTCAATCGAATTAAGCCAGTTCTTCATATTCCAAGCACAAAGCTAATCGGCTCGCGCACAATTACCAGCAACAAAATGCTCTCTTGTAGCGGCAGTCTATGATCGCCGAAACATTTCGCAAAGCTAGGGCGCGCCATCCAAGCGCGCAAAGGAGCGCGGCGTTCACGCCGCTTCAAGATCAACCCTCCAACGGATGAAAAAATCAAAATCATCGCCCAAACTTCGCGGTCCGCTTCCGACTCCTTCGCTCCTCCACGCCTATCCATTTTCCACTCGCCCAACCCTACCCGTCCTATAATCTAATCCCGTGAGCCGGCAAAAAATCGCATCCCTCAGCGACCTGACCGAAGGAAAAACGGTCAAGTTCCAGTTCACGCACAAAGGAAAACCCACTGAAGGCTTCGTCGCCTGCTTCAAAGGAAAACTTGTTGCTTACGAAAACCGCTGCCGCCATCTGCCCCTCTCCCTGGATTACGACGATGGCCGTTTCTTTTCGCGCGATGGAAAAACTTTCGTCTGCCAGACTCACAACGCTATTTACGAACCTCTCACCGGCCTCTGCCTCCGCGGCCCGTGCGAAGGCGAAAGTTTGAAGCCCCTTAAAATTGAAATCACTGAAGACGAAGTTTGGCTGCTCGAGTGATTAATCGTCCTGCCCTAATCTCGCCGTAGCCGCTCGCGAGGTGTGCCTCAGTTCCTTAGTTATTTTGTAATCGGTCATTGCTTGCAGAACTAAAATGTAAGTCTAGATTGGTCTTTTGGGAGAGGGGTAACATTTATGGCCAAACCAGTTATTTGGACGGTGGACGATGACCCGGATGTTTTACGGGCTGTGGAGCGGGACTTGCGGCGTCAGTACGGAGATCGCTATCGTGTTCTGGCCGCTGATTCCGGCGCTAAAGCGTTGGAAGGGGTTAAGCAACTGAAACTTCGCAACGAGCCGATCGCTTTGTTCCTTGTAGACCAGCGCATGCCACGCATGAGTGGCGTGGAGTTTCTCGAAGCGGCTCTCGAATTTTTTCCCGAAACCAAGCGCGTTTTATTAACCGCTTACGCCGATACGGATGCGGCGATCAAGGCCATCAACGACGTCCAAATCAGCCATTACCTGATGAAGCCCTGGGATCCGCCCGAGGAACGACTTTATCCGGTGATCGATGATATTCTGGACGACTGGCTGGCTGCGTATCGACCTGGGTTTGAAGGCATTCGCGTGGTTGGAAACCGTTGGTCTCCTGCCTCCTATCTCATCAAGGACTTTCTCGCGCGCAATCAAGTGCCTTATCTGTGGCTGGACGTGGAAGTGGACACGGAAGCCAAACGCTTAATGGAGTCCGCGCTGGGAGAAGAAGTTAAACTCCCACTGGTGGTGTTTCCGGATGGCACGCGATTGAATGATCCAAATATCGGTGAAGTCGCCAAAAAGGCAGGGCTGCGCACCCACGCAGAAATGCCCTTTTATGACTTGGTGATTTTGGGCGGTGGTCCCGCTGGTTTGGCGGCCGCAGTTTACGGCGCTTCGGAAGGTTTGCGCACCGTGATGATTGAGCGTAAAGCTCCCGGCGGACAGGCGGGCATGAGTTCGCGTATAGAAAACTATCTTGGCTTTCCATCTGGATTGAGTGGTGGCGATCTTGCCCGACGCGCAGTGGCGCAGGCGCGACGTTTCGGCGTGGAGATGCTAACACCTCAGGAAGTCCATAGCGTCAAGATCAAGGACAATTACCGCATCGTAACACTGTCGGACGGCGCTGAGATCAGTTGTCATGCGTTATTGATAGCCACCGGTGTTCAATATCGAACGCTGGAGGTTCCGGGAGTTGAGAAGTTGACGGGTGCCGGGGTTTACTACGGTGCGGCCAATACCGAAGCCTTATCCTGCAAGTCACAGGATGTCTTTGTCGTGGGCGGAGCGAATTCGGCCGGCCAGGGAGCAATGTATCTCTCACGCTTCGCCCGCAAAGTCACCATGTTGGTGCGTGGTAGTGGCCTGGCGCTGACCATGTCCACTTATCTGATCGAACAAATCGCCAAGACGCCAAACATTGACGTGCAAACGTGTTGCAGAGTGGCAGAGGCGCATGGAGAGAAAAATCTGGAAGCGGTCACCATCGTTAACGACCAAACCGGTGAAACCAGGAAGGTTGAAGCAGCGGCACTGTTCATTTTTATTGGAGCATTGCCACGGACTGAATGTATATCCAAACTTTTGGAAGTGGATGATCATGGATTCATTCTTTCCGGCGAAGACCTGACCCGGGACGGACGGCGCCCCAAAGGATGGACTCTGGATCGCGCTCCTTATCTATTGGAAACCAGCGTGCCCGGAATTTTTGTGGCGGGCGATGTGCGGCATGGCTCTATCAAACGTGTGGCCTCAGCTGTAGGAGAAGGCTCCATTGCCATTGAATTGATTCATCGTTACCTGAGCAACGTCAAAGTATGAGTGAAACCCTGATTGATGAGCTTCGCCGGATGCCTTTATTCGAAAGTTTAAAGGAGGAGGAACTTGCCTGCCTGGAAGATGGCCGGGAGCGAAGCTTGGCAGCCGGTGAAGTCTTCGTAAAGGAAGGCGATAACACTGAATACTTTTCGGTTTTGTTGGAAGGGGAACTGAAGATTACCCGCAATTACGGCAAACAGGAAATCGCCATGGCAACGCACCAACCGGGAATGTTTTCCGGAGAAATTTCCTTGCTGTTGGAGCTTCCTGCATTGGCGAGTGCAAAAGCCGTGAAGCCCAGTCGGATGGCTTTATTCTCCAAGGAAAGCTTTTGGAAAATTCTTCGTGTTTGCCCTTCGGTAGCAGGTGTGATTTTGCGCACGATGGCAATGCGCATCCGCAACGTCGAAGGGTTTTCGCACCAGCGTGAGAAGCTGGTTTCCCTGGGCACCATGGCGGCAGGCCTGGCACATGAATTAAACAATCCCGCCGCCGCCGCCGCCCGGGCAGCGGTTCACCTGCAAGCCATCACCAGCGATGTGCAGTCTTTTGCTTGTCATCTGAACCAGGTGTTGAAAGCGTCCCAATGGGAAAGCCTGGTGGACGCTTCTGACGAGGCTGCGCGTAGGTCGGAGACATCAAAAATGGATGCCTTGGAACAAAGCGATAAGGAAGAAGCTATTTCAACCTGGCTGGATGAACGGGCCATACCGGAGGCCTGGCAGCGGGCAGCCTCTTTTGCGAATGCCGGATTAGATCCCGAATGGCTGGGCGATTTATTGGCAAAACTGCCGCCGCAGGCTGCGAACGATGCGGTGGGATGGTTGGAGGCGCGTATCTCACTCAAGAACTTGCTGAATGAGATCGAGCAAAGCACGAAACGCATTTCAGAACTCGTGAAGGCGGTAAAATCCTATTCCTACATGGATCAAACTCCGTTGCAGCAGATTGATGTTCATGAGGGATTGGAGAGCACCCTCATCATGTTGGGACACAAGTTGAAAGGTCTGAATGTTATTCGGGATTATGATCAAAACCTGCCGCGCATCATGGCTTATGGCAATGAGCTAAACCAGGTCTGGACCAACCTGTTGGATAACGCTGCCGATGCAGCCAAGCCGGACGGCACGGTGTGTGTGAAAACTTCCCGCGATGATGGCCATATAATGGTAACCATCAGCGACAATGGCAAAGGTATTCCTCCTGAGTTGCAGCCGCGCATTTTCGAGCCGTTCTTTACTACCAAGGGAGTCGGTTCGGGAACCGGACTTGGGTTGATGATTAGTAACCGGATTATCGCGGAACGCCATTCCGGAGAAATTGAGTTTGATTCCAAACCCGGTCATACGGAATTTACCGTGCGTCTGCCGATTAACAAAGAAGCGAGAGCCTGATCTTGGAATTGCCGTTTGGTTTTGGTGAAGTAAAGAGTGGGTTTCTTATTGATTCCCGAGACCAAATCTCAAACGTTCACCAGTTCAGCCTCGTTATTATTTGGACGGGGCGGCTGCGGTGTTGGAGCATCGAGAACTTCGCGGACTTTTCGCGCAAGTCGTGCCGGCGAAAATGGTTTTTCCAGAAAGCATAAGCCTTCATCCAGCACGCCGTGGTGCGCCAGCGCATCATCCGTGTAACCTGACATCAACAACACCTTGGTCTGCGGCATCTGACTTTTGAGTTGGTCATAAAGATCTTTGCCGCTCATTTGCGGCATGATTACGTCAGTGACCACCAGGTCAAATCGCGCATTCTTTCGAATCAGCGCCAGCGCCTCGAAGGCATTGTTCGATTCCTGGACCCGATAACCGCGCTCTCGCAAGATGATCACAGCCAATCTTCGCACTGCCGCATCATCCTCAACGACAAGTATTGATTCCGTGCCGGCAGGCAACTGCTTTGGCTCCAGGTTGGCAGTCGAGTCCAATTTCGCATCAGTACGCGGCAGGTATATTTTGAAAGTGGTGCCGGAACTCGGTTCGCTGTACACGCGGATGTCTCCGCCGCTTTGGCAAATGATGCCGTAACAGGTAGCCAGGCCAAGACCGGTGCCCTTGCCCAGCCCTTTAGTGGTAAAAAATGGTTCAAATAAATGTGACTGCACCTCCGCGCTCATGCCCACGCCGTTATCCGTCAGGGCCAGCAGCACATAATCGCCAACATCCAGGGTGCGATTGCGAAAGTGCGTCTTTTGATCAATGGTGACATTCGTCGTACTGATCGTGAGCTTGCCTCCGCGCGGCATCGCATCGCGCGCGTTCACCGCCAAATTCATGATCACTTGCTCCAGTTGGCCGGGGTCGGCTTTCACATTTCCCAACGCGGGGTCGAATGTGGCGGAGAACTCGACGTCCTCTCCAATCAATCGCCGCAACATTTTTTCCATGCCGCCGACGACTTCATTGAGCTGCAGCACTCGCGGCTGAAGCACCTGCTTTCGGCTGAAGGCCAGCAACTGGCTCGTCAATGCGGCGGCGCGCTCCGATGCCCTTTGAATTTCCATCATGCTTTTTTGCAGTGGGTGCGTTTCCTCAATTTGGCGCAGCGATAACGAGCAATATCCGCCGATCACCGTCAACAAATTGTTAAAATCGTGCGCGACACCTCCCGCCAGACGGCCTACCGCTTCCATTTTTTGCGACTGCCGTAATTGTTCCTCACTGCGGCGAAGCGCCTCCGCTGCGCGTTTCGCTTCCGTGATGTCCTGCACAATTCCGAACATCTTGACCGGCTCGCCTACATTATTCACGAGGATTTCCCCACGTCCCTGTATGACTCTTTCTTGGCCATCAGGCAATACCACCCGATGATCACATACAAACGATTCGCGGGTTCGTAACGCTTCAGCCATCATTTTATTGACCCGCACCAGGTCATCGGGATGCACCCGTTCCAAGCAGGTTTCCATTGGCGATCCGACATCTTCCGGTTTGCGCCCGTATAGTCGCTTGGTTTCTTCGGACCATGTGACTTTATTATCCAACAAGTCCCATTCCCAACTTCCCATGCGGGCGATTTGTTGTGCCTGGGCCAGTTGCGCCTGGCTTTTGCGAAGTTGCTCCTCCGCTTGCCGACGCTCGAGATTTTCCTGCGTCAAATCCGCCGTGCGCTCCGCCACCGTCTGCTCAATTCCCGCCTTCAACGACTCCAATCCGGCCTGTCGCTCGGCTACCAACTGCATTTCACTCATGCTTTTACGGATGGAAATAATCAGGAATGCAACCTCAAATATGACCCACCCGGCATGCTCCAATGATCGCCATATCGGGGCGGTGAGCACACCGTACACCGATTGCGGCCAGAATATCCCCCGGAAAATATGATCTACATATACGACCGCTGAAGCAGAAATCAATACTCTCCAATCCCGGTAGAATGCCAGGATCGCCAGGGAGCCGAACACATGAAAATGCGTTTCGATTCTTCCACCCGTCAGGTGAATCAACAACGCTGACATAAGCATTTGACCAACGGCAATGGCATGGCGCGTAAGCACCTTTCCCGGCTGCATGAGTCCAAGCAATACTGGCACACTCGTTATCGCCCCGCCCAGCAGCACTGCTGCCCATACGTGGATGTGTAATTGGCTCTGGGTGCCGGTCCAGGTGCGCGGCGAAACCCAAAGAGCCAATCCTATGCTGAATACCCATTGGCAGACCATCAACCGGGCAAAGATCAGGTCCGCATGCTTGACTATGCTTTGCTGTTGTTCCTTGAACAGTTCGACCGTGCGGGTGGAAATCGTATCGGCGAGTGCGGTTATTTTTGATGCTGAGGCATTCATTTTGCAACCATTGCTGGTAAAGCTTCACATTTTTCCAATAGGGAGCATCCGTAGACCTGCGTTTGTTTCAAATGCGGGTCTTGTCCCCCCAACAAAGAAATTATTGTGTTTTCACCCGCATTATCACCGGCATGACCGCGACCGCCGGTAATACCGCCTTGGAACAGCAATTTCCCGTGTGTGTCATAAAGGAGGACATGGCCGGAAGTTTCTGCTCCAAACAGGCGCGCCTGTGCGCCATCCAAATCCTCATGCACTGTAACGCCCGGAATGGCCGCCGCACTTCGCCACAAACCGGTTTGTGTCCAACCGCTGGGAGATTTTCCGGGTTTGAAGAATATTACATGGGCGGCAACTTTTCCGTGGCCTTGGGCCAGCAGCCGGTTCAGTTCTTCAAGGCTCGCCCGTGTGCATGGACATTGGGGATGCGCGAACATGATTAGCGTATCCCGGTTGTGGTCCAGCCGGGCAAAAGTTCCCTTCGGCCAATGCTGCGGCATAACGCCAACACGCCCGCCCGCATTCTGGTAATTCAAAATTACGATGAATCCAACGCCGACTGCGAACAGCCAGAGCATGCAGAGAATAATTCGTATAGACAGCACCTTCGCCACAATAAGAGTCAAAACAGCAAAGCCCGTGCCAATGGTGCTGAAGCAATTGCCTTCAGGTATTCTCTGGTTGAAATCTGGCTTCGACGGACTGGTTTAACCCGAGGTTGAAATCGAACTCACTATCCGCCTGACTATCGACATTTCTATTCCCTTGAAATCACGAAGGCTGCGCCCAGACAACTCAGATCGCAATCGCCTCATCCACCAACATGATCGGAATGTTCTGTCGGATGGGATAAAGACATTTGCCATCGCTCCGAACTAATCCCCCATCAATTTTCTCCTGCACCGGACGTCCACTACGGTTCTGAACCCTGCCCGTCGCAATTTGTTGATTCAAATTTTCCACCAGCGCCGGTTCAGCCAGCCTGACTTCCTGGTGCGTTTCCGGACAACATAAAATTTCGAGGAGTTCATTATCCACCAAACCACCTGCCGAAGTCGTTTCATTCGCACCAAAACACTGCCTCGTCATTCGTGTCAAATCCCGCGAACTCGGAGCAACCGCATTCGGCATACGACCTACTATTGAACCCTTGCGAAGCCAAAGGATGGCCCCAGTGAAATGCTCCACCTCCTCATTGCCAGTCGCGTACTTACCAACCCATTTCCAAGTGTAAGGATGCTGGTCAGGAACTAGTTGATAGGTCTCAAACCTCAAATCACCAATCTCTTCATTGCCTTCCCGCTCCCATCTTTCGAACGTCTCGCGAACCGTTCCGGCATTTTGCGACCACTCGAAACAAATCAAAAGAATTGCCCTGTCCGCTTGCAGCGCTCTATCAAAATCGATTGGCGACTGAATTAGCTTCATAAAACTCTCAACCTTTGAACCCCTTTACGGCAGCTTCGTAAACCTGTTTTATGGGCACACCTGCCGACTCCGCCGCTTTCTTGCACGACTCAAATTCCGGCGTCGCCTGCACCACCTTGCCATTCAGCTTGCCCAATTTTACGGTCACCTCACCATGAGGAGTTTTAACCGTCGCGAATTCACGCTGCAATTTGCGTCGCTCCGCTGTGGACCGCCGCACGCCGAATGCACTGGTTTCCCGCAGCATCATCTCTGTAAATTTATCCGCATCTGCTGTCGCACACAAAACCGTCAGTAACACGCCCGGCCGGTTCTTCTTCATCTGGATTGGCGTATGGAATACATCCAATGCGCCCACCGCTAGCGCCTTCTCGACAAAGTGCCCCAGAATCTCCGCATTGATGTCATCGAGATTGGTTTCGAGCACCGCGATAGTATCCATCTCCCAATCATTCGACTCCTGCACTATGGACGAGGATTCTCCCAGGATGGCTCGCAACACATTGGGACGCGTTTTATTGTCGCGCGTGCCTAATCCAAAACCGACCTTCTCCGCCACCAAATTTTTCATCGGCGCAAAACTCTCGCCAAACTCCGCCAGCATCGCCGCGCCCGTGGGCGTCACCAATTCCTGCGGCTCATCACACTGTGTCACCTCAATGCCGCGCGCCCCCAAAATCTGCAACGTAGCTGGCGCGGGTATCGGAAATCTTCCATGCGCACAGTCGATCCAACCAAATCCTTCCACCACCGGCCCCACCAGCACACGCGGCTTGTCCAACATCTCCAGTGCAATGCACCCGCCCACAATATCCACAATGGAATCCACCGCACCAACCTCGTGAAAATGCACTTCTTCCGCTGGCAAACCATGGATTTTCCCCTCTGCCACCGCAATGCGCTGAAACACATTGATCGCTTTCTGTTTCACCCAGTCCGACAACTTGCTGCCGAGAATCAATTCCTTGATCTGTTTAAAATTACGATTGTGTTCGTGATCATGTGCATGCCCGTGTTCATGTTCGTGACTGTGGTCATGATCATGATGCTCATGTTCATGAGTGTGCGCATGCGGATGATCGTGATCGCCGTGTTTGTGCTCATGCTCATGCGCGTGGCTGTGAGCATGAGAATGCGTATGCGTCACGCCTTCCGCATGGGTATGTTCATGTTCGTGCCCATGCTCGTGGCCATGCCCACGGTCATGGTTCAAATGAACATTGAACTTCACCCCGTCAATATTCGCCTTCTGCCCACGCGCGACATGCAAATGATAACCATCCAACCCCAACTTCTCCAATTCATGCTCCAACTGATGCGCATCCACGCCCAGATCAATCAACGCCCCAATGAACATGTCGCCGCTAATGCCGCTGAAAATATCCAAATAAAGTGTTTTCATATTTTACGTGTGGGCCTTGAACTTGAAACTTTGGCTTCCGCACCCTGCTCAACCAGCGCATTAATCTGGCTCGCTGCATATCCTGCGCCGAATCCGTTATCAATATTTACGACTGTAACGCCGCTCCCACAACTGTTAAGCATGCCCAGCAATGCCGCAAGCCCTCCAAAACTCGCTCCATAACCAACACTCGTCGGCACTGCAATCACCGGCTTGGAAACCAATCCCGCCACCACGCTCGGCAATGCCCCCTCCATGCCCGCCACGACAATAATTACATTCGCGCTTTGGATGGTTTCCAGTTGCGCAAACAGCCGATGCAATCCCGCCACTCCTACATCCCGAATTCGTTCCACCCGATTCCCCATCACCTCCGCCGTTACCGCCGCCTCCTCCGCCACCGGCAAATCGCTGGTTCCCGCACAAACCACGGCAATAATCCCCGGCCGTTTTGCCAGTGGTTCTTTTTCGATAGTCACGCAACGGGCTTCCGGGTGGTGTTTGGCCTGCTTAAATTTTTTCCGCAACGCCCGCACATGTTCGCCATTGATACGGGTTATGAGAATTCCTTTTTCTCGCTCCAAAAGTTTACCGGCAATCTTTACAACTTGTTCGGGAGTTTTTCCGGCGCCGAAAATTACTTCCGGGAAACCTTTGCGCAACGCGCGGTGGGTGTCCACCTGCGCAAATCCCAAATCCGCTACTGGCGCGGCTTGAAATGCGTGCAACACTTTTTCCCGGCTTACTCCGCCTGCACGAAATTTTTCCAGCAATTTAATGGCTTCCGTCGTCGTCACATACGCACGATGCCACGAAACCTGCGAAGGGTCACGAAAGAATGTGGTCTTGCATTCGAATGTAACTGGAAACGCGGAGAGCAGGCGTCCCGGCTGCAGCAATGATAAACCGCCTGAATTTTCTGATGCCCTTGAACTGACGATAAACCAGCAAATTTAAGTCAGGCAGCTTACCCTGAATTTCAGCCGCCTTTATCTTAATGGTGATGATGCCGGTACAGCCGATGCCGGTTTGCAAAAAGATACCAGACGATGAGAATGTTCAAGACAAGAATAATCAGAACCGGTCCGGATGGACGATGCACCAATTCAAAAATCTCGATGGGAATAAAAAATGCCGACTCACCCAGGGCCAGCCACCCGGCCCAACTCGCGCGAAACATCAATCCTACACCTTCCACCAAAGAAAACAGGCTGTAAACCAAAGTCCCGATTGCAACCCATAAAACATTGGTTTCGGTGATTTTACCAACTTGCACAGCCAGTTCACTCCAAAATTTTTTCTCAGGATTAAACCGCAACCAGTGTAGCAAGTGACGATATTCCGTCGGCAGATCATTGTCGGAAAGCGTGTAAGCCATGATTGCCAACGCGAGAAATGTAAGTCCCTTGAGCAATTTGAAAGTGATGATGGCATAAAGTGCCGGCGCACGCTTTACCACCTCCTCGGGAGGTGGTGTCTGCTTTGCCATCCCCGCATCTGCTTTTGGAGCTTCGGACATTTAACGGATTCTTTGCAATAACATCGGCACTAATTCATCAATCTTCACCCGCACCTGTTGCATCGTATCACGGTCCCGCAAAGTTACTGTGTTCAGCAACTCCGGCTTCTCACCCAACGTATCGAAATCAATCGTCACACAAAATGGGGTGCCTGCCTCATCCTGCCGGCGATAGCGGCGTCCAATCGCCCCGCCATCATCATAAAATGCGTTCATTTCACGACGCAGCGATTCAAAAATTTCCCGCGACTTCGCCACCAATTCGGATTTGTTTTTCAACAATGGCAACACCGCCACTTTAATCGGCGCAACTCGTGGATGAAACCGCATTACGACCCGTGTCTCTGCCTTGCCTTTTTCGTCGGCAACTTCCTCTTCCGCGTAAGCATGGGATATCAGCGCCAGGATCAGGCGATCCACCCCTGCTGAAGGCTCGATGACATGCGGGATATACTGGCCTTTCGCCAACCCCTCGGAATCTTCCTTGGCCTTTTTAGCCGCCTTCTCGGATTCGATGCCGGTTTTAGTCAGATACTTTAGACGCGCTTCGTAATAGCGTTGGGTCAACTCTTGTTTCTTGCTTTCATCCAGCTTGCCCCACGCCGCCCGCAAATCATCGTCAAAAACCCCCATGGGTTTGCGTGAGAAACGCTCGTGCTGGCTCAAGTCAAAATCACTGCGCGCCGCAATGCCTTCCAACTCCTGTGTGCCGAACGGAAACTTAAACAACAAATCCACCGTGGCTCGCGCATAATGCGCCAGTTCCTCCGGCTTTTGCCAATACTCTTCCAAGGTCGTCCGTGGCAGCCCAATGCTGTCGTAAAATTTAATCCGCTCTTCCACCCAATACTGGTGCCAGGTCTGCCAACCCCAATTGGCCTGCGGTTCTCCCGGATGTCCCTTCGCCGCCGGTTGCGCCACGTTACCACTGATGGCTTCAATTGCCTCATCGGGCTTGATGAAGAACTCCAACTCCATTTGCTCAAATTCACGCGAGCGAAAAGTGAAATTGCGCGGCGTCACTTCATTACGAAAAGCCTTGCCCACCTGTGCAATACCAAATGGCACTTTCTGACGCGATGTTTCGAGCACATTCTTGAACTGTGCAAAAATCGCCTGCGCCGTTTCCGGACGAAGGTAAGCGACATTATCTTCGCTCTCCACCGGCCCGACGTACGTCTTGAACATCAAATTAAATGGACGGGCCTCACTGAGCATCACGTTGCTCTCAGGATGAAAATCAACAGAGTTTTCCACCGCCGATGTTTCTTCGCCCATTAACTCGACATTTCCAAAGTCCTTCATTGAAGCGTCTGCCGAACCTTGAGCGTAAAATTCCTTCGCCTTCTTGCGAGCACTTTCGGGATGCTCACCCTTTTTCAACAAAAACACGAATGGCTTCTCAACGGTAAAGCCGGTCAGCTTCGCTTTGGCTGACGTGTAGCGATAAACCATGCCGGAAACTGGATCTACTTGGTCGGCCCTGACCCGCTTTCTCGTCATGGGACATTCGCGCATCATGTCGGCAAACGTATCCACATGACCCGATGCCCGCCAGATGTCCGGCGACATGATAATGGTGGCTTCCAACCCGACCACGTCCTCGCGCATCCGCGTCATCGTTGTCCACCAAAGCTCTTTCACATTGCGCTTCAACTCCGCGCCCAGCGGACCGTAATCCCAAAAACCGTTGATGCCGCCGTAAATTTCCGACGATTGAAAAACGAAGCCCTTTCGCTTGCACAGCGAAACTATCTTTTCCATCAATTCATTGGTCTTTGGTTCGGCCATAGGGAGAGGGAGTTTTCTTTAACAGTCGCCTGATGTCAAGGAAGCGGAGGCTTCCGGCATTGTAAAAAAGTCCTAGGAATTCGCTGAATTCTGAAGAAAACTCCTTTCTTGATGAATTCTGGCGAAATCCAGGCCTGGCACTATGCCACCCACCAACCCGTCCGGTTGAAATGGTCTGGCGGGCTTATTACTGAACTCGAAGCCGTCGCCACCGCTCCTGAGAACCAGTGGCTCGCCCCCGGCCTTTTCGACCCCCAAGTCAATGGCTACGGCGGCATCGATTTCCAGCAGGACAATCTCACTGCGGACGATCTGCTTTCCGCCACCCGCCAGCTTCGCACCGCCGGTTGTACCCGATTTCTCCTGACCCTTATTACCGATGAATGGCCCAAACTCACCGCCCGTCTGCGCCATCTGCGGACATTGCGTTCCCAATCCGCCGAACTCCAATCGGCCATTATCGGGTGGCACATCGAAGGTCCTTTCCTTTCTGCCGAACCCGGTTTCTGCGGCGCGCATAATCCCGCGCTCATGCTTGATCCCTCGGCTGCTGATATTCAAGCCCTCCGCACCATCACTGGCAACGACCCGTTCCTTTTGACCGTCGCCCCCGAACGTCCCGGCGTATTGGAGGCCATCGCTTTGGCAACCTCCTTGGGCATAAAAATCAGCCTCGGCCACACCAATGCCTCCGCCGAGATTCTTCAAAAAGCCGTCAAAGCCGGAGCCACCGCTTTCACCCATCTCGCCAATGGCTGTCCCCGCGAACTCGATCGCCACGACAACATCCTCTGGCGCGTATTCGAAACCCGTGGTTTGACTGTCGGTTTAATCCCCGACCAAATCCACGTTTCCCCCACCCTGTTCCGACTCATCCATCGCACGCTCGGGCCAAACTCCATTTACTATACCACCGATGCCATGTCCGCCGCCGGCGCACCGCCCGGAAAATACAAACTGGCCGGGTTGGAATTGGAAGTTGGCATAGACCAAGTCGTCCGTCAGCCCGGCAAAACCAATTTCGCCGGTTCTGCCCTGCGCCCTATTGATGGCGTCTTTCGCGCTGCCCAAATGTTGAATCGCCCCTGGCAGGAAGTGTGGAAACGGTTCTCAGAAATACCCGCAAGCATGATGGGCCTTTCCCAGACTCTGGAAATCGGACAGCCTGCGGATTTCTGCCTACTGAAATTCACGCGTGAAAACCAATTAACTGACCTCAAGGTAATTAGCCAGGCTACGGCTTAACTTGTGAGCCGTTTGCAGTGCCTCTCTGCTCCCGTTGACACCCCCTCGTATCACCCTTAAATTTCCCCTTATGTTCGACCTTGTTTCGCCCTATCAACCTGCCGGAGATCAGCCCCAGGCGATCGCCAAGCTGACGGAAGGATTATTGTCTGGCGCGAAACATCAGACTCTGCTCGGCGTCACCGGTTCTGGCAAAACATTTACCGTGGCCAACGTCATCAAAAACGTCAGCCGCCCAACTCTCGTAATTTCCCATAACAAGACTCTCGCCGCGCAGCTCTACGCCGAGTTCAAAAGCTTCTTTCCCAATAACGCCGTCGAGTATTTCGTCAGTTATTTCGATTACTACCAACCCGAAGCCTACATTCCCCGCACCGACACGTTTGTGGAAAAAGATTCGAGCATAAACGAGGAAATCGAGCGTCTGCGACTCTCCACCATGAGTTCGCTCTTCGCCCGCCGCGATGTCATCGTGGTCGCCAGCGTCTCGTGCATTTACGGCATCGGCAGCAAGGAAGATTACGAAGCCATGGTCATTCCCATCCGGGTCGGCCAGGAAATCACCCGTGAACAATTCCTCCATCGCCTCGTTGATTTGCAATACACCCGCAACGACATCGAATTCACGCGCGGCCAATTCCGCGTCCGCGGCGATACCGTCGAACTCTGTCCCGCCGGTCGCGAAGACGCCTTACGCCTCGAATTCTTCGGTGAGGAAATTGAACGCATCACTCGCTTCGAACCGCTTACTGGACACAAGACCGAAGCATTGACGGCGGTTACCATTTATCCCGGCAAACAATTCGTCACCCCTGCCGATAAGATGAAACCGGCCATTCTTTCCATCCGCGAAGAACTTGGCGACCGCATCGCCTGGTTTGAAAAGCATGGCAAACTGATCGAAGCCCAGCGCATCAAACAGCGGACCGAATACGATCTTGAAATGATGGAAGAGATGGGCTTTTGTTCCGGCATCGAAAATTACACGCGCCACATCAGCGGGCGCGCACCTGGCTCGCGGCCTACCACCTTATTTGATTTTTTCCCCAAGGATTATTTGCTCGTGATAGACGAATCCCACGCCACGGTCCCACAAATCGGCGGCATGTATGCCGGTGACCGCTCCCGCAAAACCGTCCTCGTCGAATATGGTTTTCGCCTTCCGAGCGCGCTCGATAATCGGCCGTTGAACTTCGAAGAATTCCAATGGTGGCAAAACCATACCATATATGTCAGCGCCACGCCTACCGGACGCGAGATAGAATGGTCGAAAGACCACGTCGTCGAACAAATCGTCCGCCCCACGGGATTGATTGATCCGAAAATAAGTATCAAGCCCCTTGCCGGCCAGATTGATGATTTGATTGAAGAAGCCCGTAAGCGCGTTGAACTCAAGGAACGCGTATTGGTCACGACTCTCACCAAGCGGACGGCGGAAGAATTGACCGACTATCTGCGTAATATCGGCATCAACGTGCGCTACCTCCACAGTGAGATTGACGCAATTGAACGCGTGGAAATTCTTCGCGGCCTGCGCAAAGGCGAATTCGACGTTTTGGTCGGCATCAACCTCCTGCGCGAAGGTTTGGACCTGCCGGAAGTTTCCCTGGTCGCCATCCTTGATGCTGACAAGGAAGGTTAT
Source organism: Pedosphaera sp. (assembly GCA_028293285.1). GTDB lineage: Bacteria > Verrucomicrobiota > Verrucomicrobiia > Limisphaerales > Pedosphaeraceae > Pedosphaera. The sequence continues at coordinate 37,423 of JAQGPC010000177.1, read as the reverse complement.
CTCCGCAGCACCACCAGCCTTATCCAAACCGCTGGACGCGCCGCGCGACATCTCAATGGCGAAGTAATTCTTTATGCCGACGTAATGACGCAAAGCATTCAGAAATTTCTGGCCGTATCCGAATACCGTCGCAAACGACAAATCGCATACAACCTGGAACACAACATCACGCCCCGCAGCGTCAGTCGCGCCGTGGAAGAGAGCTTATCTTCTCACAAGGAAATTGCCGACAAAGCCAATGCTTTCCTCCACGAATCAGGTGTGGACTTTGATGTCACGGAAACCCTTAAGGAACTTGAAGAAGAAATGCTGGCAGCGGCAAATAATCTTGAATTCGAAAAAGCGGCCCTTTTACGGGACCAGATTCGCGAGTTGAAACGGGCTACTGGCGATGGCAAGTCGGAAGATAAATCACGCCCGGTCAGTTACGGCAAAGGAAAGCGTGGTGGACGAAAAGCCAAAGCAATGCGCTAGTCTCCAACTTTAGGATGCTGAGTATTCTTAAAAATAGGGGCGCACTGGTTAAATAACGCGTATGGCGAAGGCGAAGCCTTTTCCCATTCCTTTTGAAGTTCAGCCTCCATTTTACTACGAATCAAAGCGGCTTCAGTTGCATTGGCTGAAGCGAGTTCCACCGCATATTTCTCTTTGATTTTGGCCCGCAGCCCTGATTTAAAGTCCCAGAGTCGGGACCAACCATCTGCCACGATGCCGTTGTTCATGCAGTTGTTTTAGTTTAGCGAAATATCTTCCGGCATCTGGGCGAGCACACGATACATGCCCCCTTTTTGGCGAAGCACATACTGCCAAAGTTGGTCAGGCTCCGTGTCAAAAACCAGATCCACCGTGGCCGGATGTATTAGCCAGGCTTTCCGCTTCATCTCTTCCTCAAGCTGGCCCGGGCTCCACCCCGCATAACCGGCAAAAAGCTTCACCTTCTTGCCCGGCGAAAATGATTCCCCAATTTCAACCAGCGATTCCAAAGAATGGCCCAAGTCCAAATTGGGTATGACACTCGCTTCAGGAAGAAAATTGTCCGAGTGCAGATAACTCAAGGCCGACAATTGCACCGGTCCGCCAAGGTAAAGCTCCTGGTCTTTAAGCTGTTCCGGCAAGTCTGCCATAACCATCTCTCCGAGCTTGTTTCCGCTATCCCGGTTGAGGACAAGCCCGAATGCGCCTTCCGCATCGTGCTGGCAAACCAAGACGACCGTCCTTTGGAAAAATGAACCACTCAGTTGTCCGCTATCCAACAACAACTGGCCTCTTAAATATTTGGGAACTTCTATCATGTTCTTTCCCCAAAGCAATTTGCATCAAACCTGCCAGGTTTGCAACGTGGATTAAAGCCCTACCCTGCCGAAGATTTATATCCCATCTTCCATCCGGAATTTCTTGGCGTACACTCCTACTGAACGCGCAGGAAAAGCTCTTTCTTCTCACTCGCACCATCCAATTGCACCACTACCGAACCCGGCCGGATTTCGAGGCAGCGAAGCGACACATTCGTCTGACCGAGGCGGACTTTCCCCTTCTCCATCGCTTCAAAAGTGCTGTCGTTGATCAAGGCAAACCGTCGCTGACTCGACCCTGAAATCCCTTTAAGCATCAAGGCTGTGGGAGCAGCAACAACCGCGACTTGTTGCGCAACTGGAATTGCCGCCATAGCTTGAACAGGCCTCGATTGGCCGCCTGCCACAAATCGCACGCGATCCAAATTATTCACGTCAAGTTTGGCATCCTCCCCGGACTTCATCCATTCCAGTACCATATTTAATCCGTAACGATTTTCAGCTTCCAACAAAGCGGTAATCTGCCCTTTCGTGTAATCACTCGATTTGATTACTTCCATTTCATAAGTCTCGCGATGATTCTCCATGAACTTGTAAGCCATCAATTCACAAAGTCCTTCCACCGTTTCTTGGGAAATGACCGCTCTCCGTTGCTTGCTTACATTTTCCGAAAACCAGGCATGCGTATATTCGTGGACGCAAACCGCCATCAGGCGCGGCTTCTTCAAATCACTGAGGATACTGATCGAATGCATGTACGTATCATTGGCGAGCGGATTACTCTGCGTGGCTCCAAATATGGAAACACAATGGTCATAACCGGTTGTCTTAAACAAACTTTCCAGGTGATATTTATCGACGGTGGCAAGCACCACATTCTGACCGGGATAAGTCATGAACCGTGAAAAGGCCCGGTTCAATTCATCCCGCACCTCTTCGCAAATCTTTTTTGCCTCGGTGTCTTCATGGACTCCTTCACGATAGTCTCGGGCGCAGATGACTCGACCATCCTTCAAAGTCTCATGGCTGCCTCGCACCGGCAGGCTGCACAAAAAACATTTGGCTTCCAGCTTTTCACACTCTTTGCAAACCTTCTTCTCTCCCCCAAGCGACTTGTCCTTAAAAATATAATAATTTTCGAGAATGATTTTATCGCAAACAACGCACTTCATTACTTCGGCACGAACGGTGCAAAAGCCGCCCAGTAAAAAGCATACTAATACCATCCCCAGCCACAGCCTGGCTCTCAACTGTGCGGTTCCAATTTTGTTGATCTCCAATAAGTTCGTTGTCATATAAATCACTCTGCCGGTTAGCAGCAAAGGAGATACCAACTGGAAAAACAAAAAAGCGCCCGGCGAATTTTCGCAGGGCGCTTTATTACAAGGACCTTATAATCAGCAACTTAAGCTAATAGACAGGTTTAAACAATCGATTTCACCTTCTTAACAATGGCAGCCGCATCTATCCCATATTTAGCCACCAACTCTTCCGGTTTCCCTGAATGTGGCAATTCCCTGATGGCCAATTTATGGACTTTGATACCATCAACACTCAACTCGCCTGCCACCGCATCACCCAATCCACCTTCTGGATAATGATCTTCCACGGTAAGAATAAGGTTGTTGGTCTTTTGAGCCGCGCCACGAATCACATCCGCAGCCAATGGTTTGATACTGTAAGCATCAATGACCGTGATTCCAATCCCTTCCTTCGCTAACACATCCGCCGCCTTCAATGCTTCGAACAGCGTGATTCCCGCACCGACTACCGTCACTTTATCACCGGCTGCCTGCTTGCGAATCTTCGCGCCGCCAACCGGGAATTGTTCGTCATTATTATAAATCACCGGCGTCTTCGGGCGTGAAGTGCGGAGGAAAGCCACTCCCTTATGCAACGCCATCTGCTCCACCAATTTCTCCGCGCATACGGCATCGGAAGGATACAGCACCACACTGCCCTCCACCGCGCGCATCATCGCCAAATCTTCCAGCGCCATCTGCGACGATCCATCTTCACCGATGCTCACGCCGACATGCGATCCCACCAACTTCACGTTCGCCATCGAAATGGCCGCCATGCGAATCTGGTCAAACGCGCGGGTAAAGAACGCGGCGAACGTGGACGCAAACGGCACCTTGCCGCGCGTGCCAATACCTGTGGCCGCTCCCACCATGTTCTGTTCCGCAATAAAACATTCAATCGAACGCTCCGGGAATTTCTTGAAAAACTTGTCTGCGTAAGTCGAATTCTTCGTGTCACCATCCAATGCCACGATGCGTTCGTCCGCTTCGCCGATACGCACCAGGGCATTACCGTAGGCTTCGCGCGTTGCAATCATATCGCCCAACTTGTAACTGATCGGCGGATAACTCGTCGGAACTTCATTCTTCGGTGCAGGCAAATCGCTCGGTGCTGGAATCGGCTCAGCCAAACCGCTCTTTGCCGTGGGTTGCAATTCCGCAATGGCCTTCTGGGCCTCTTCCTTCGAAAAAGCTTTTCCATGCCAGCCCTCTTTATCTGCGATGAAGGAAACTCCGTGACCCTTTTGAGTCTTGGCAATGATCGCCAGCGGTTGCTCGCCCAATCCAGCCGCCCCAAGCACTTCCAGAATTTCTTCCATGTCATGCCCGTCAATCACTTCCGTGCGCCAGCCAAAAGCTTCAAAGCGCTTCTGGTAAACTTCCACGTCATAACCAAACGCCGTCGGTTGGCTCTGCCCAAGGCGATTCACATCTACAATCGCCACCAGGTTGTTTAACTTATTGATTCCCGCCAACGAAGCCGCTTCCCACACTGACCCTTCGGCACATTCTCCATCGCCCATCAGCACATAAGTGCGATAATCCAATTTATCGATCCGCGCGCACAGCGCCATCCCTACCCCAACGCTCAGCCCCTGTCCCAACGATCCGCTGGCGACATCCACGAACGGAAGTCGCGGCGTAGGATGCCCTTCCAAATCACTGCTCAACTCACGCAAAGTCAGCAGCCGCTCTCTCGGAAACAATCCGGCTTCCGCCCACGCTGCATAAAGCAACGGGGCCGCGTGCCCCTTCGAGAGAACAAATCGATCATTATTAGGATTGTGGGGATTCTTGGGATCATACCGCATGTGCCCAAAAAACAACGCCGCTACCAGGTCCGCTGCCGAAAGGCACGAACTCGGATGTCCACTTCCCGCCGCCGTAGTCGCTTCAATGCAGTCAATTCGCAGTTGATTTGCGATACCCTTCAAATTTTCCTCAATAATCGTATTCATTTGTTCCCCGAAACTGTATTGCATGCCAACTAAAAGGAAAGGGTGAAAAAACCCTCCTTTCACGGGCAAACTGGTTGTCTTTCTTTGTTACTTCTTTTGCTTCTCCCATTAACACCGCGGCTTTAGCCCGGTGCAGCGCAAATCCACAAAACCATTCAACTGTTTTAACAGTTTCACCGCATGCTAATCCCATATGAAAATGTAATGCAACCCACTCACTTACTCACTCCCCCACTTACCCACCCACTCTTTTCATTGCGGTATCGAATGCCCCCGAATACTACATACTGCATGAGCACTAACCGTGTTCAACGTATATGCCCCACTTGCCGGACATGTGGGAAAAACATTCTGGGGAAAATAAGGCGCTAAGTCTGCCGTCGTAGGTATCGATCCGGCCGATTTCTTATTCTCCAATGCCCATTGCTGTTTCGCCCCTTCAATCTGCCGCAAATTATTCACGCAAGCGTTGAGTTGCGCCACCGTCGCCGCCTGATTGCTCGCCTGCTGCAACTCCTGGCTTTGGTTTTTCAAAGTCTGGTTCTCGGAAACCAACTGTTGAAATTGCTGCTGTTGCTGCGCCGTTTGGACCCGTTGCGACTGGAGAACCTGCATCTGGTTCGTCAATTGTTTCCCCTGCTCCCGCAACTGGCGCACCTCGCCCCGCAACCGTGGCAACTCCTCATTATCTTTCCGCAACCGCTTCACATCCTCATTGTCAGCCGACACCTTCTTCAATTCTTCATTCTCCGCGCGCAACTTCTTCAACTCCTCGCCGTCCTGCCTCAACTGGGCCAACTCGCCATCCTTGGCACTGCTGCCCGAATACAAAAAATAAACTCCTCCCAACAATGCGACCACCAACACCCAGGGTATAATGGATTTCATATCGTTTAGACCAGCAAGCCTATCGCACGATTCTTAACATGCGCGGCAGTTTACTATCTGTGAAACGTCTTGGGAAGTAACCCGGCTTCCAGTGTGAAAATGGTGCGCGTGGCGGGAGTTGAACCCACAACCTTCGCCTTCGGAGGGCGCCACTCTATCCAATTGAGCTACACGCGCAACGTTCCCAAACCCGGAAACCTTAAGAAAACATAATATGCCCTCCTTCCTCACCCCGGCAAGCAAAACCCGCATTCCTTGTCCCTTCTTAATCTCACTCATAATCCTAATCTCCCTCCCTTCATGGTCCCACACCCATTTACCGCATTTAGCGCCTTGCTCCCGAGGAACCTCGGACACTAGCTCATGGCTACATTCGGCATCCCGGCAGGATGCGAAAATCAATAATCCCACTTCCTCCATAAATTTTTTAACGTGAGTTAACGTCCATTAGCGTCAGTTAACGCGTGTTAACGTCAGATAGTACCATACACGTATTAATTTCCATCCATTCCAAAATGGAGCGCCGACAGCTTGTCGGCTCGACACGCCCATTCTTCATTTCGATGTTCGCGCCTTGCCATCCTCTATCCTCAATCTTCCATCCTCTACGTTGTTAGTATCTTCGTTGTTCATAATCTCACCTTTGCGTTCTCTGCGTCCTTTCGCGGCTATTTGGCATCCTTTTCCCATTCGTGTTTATTAGTCCCGCATGCGGGATTCGTGGTTGCCTTCATTTTTTTCAACTCGTACCTGGTCGTACCTGGTCGTACCTGGTCGCACCAGATCGCTTTTGGAGCGCGATCCCGCATGCGAGACCGCTGCATGGTAATCCTCGCGTCCGTCTGGCGATTAACCCCGGCCATTTCGGTTCGTCATTCGAAATTCGACATTTGTCATTATCAATAACCATTTAACCTTTGTAACACATCCCCCGCCTTCGACCAAATGCTCCATTGGCTGGGTTGGCTGCATTGGCTCAATTTCATCCATTGAGATAATTTCCTTTCTTAATCCTAATCATAATCTTACTCTCCGCGTTTAGTCCCCTTGGCCGGAATCCACCTATTCCCATTTGAAATTCGACATTCGCCATTTGAAATTTAATAATTCCTCCATGTCGTTTGTAAAAACACCTGACGCCAATCTTTACTACGAACTCGCCGGCAAAGGCCCGCCCGTATTGTTCATCCAGGGCGTCGGCGCTGCTGGCGAAGCCTGGCGACCCCAAGTCACCGCGCTGCAAAACAATTTCCAAACCCTCCTCTACGACAATCGCGGCCTCGGCCAAAGTCTTCCCTGCTCCGGCCCCATCACCATCGAAGCCATGGTCCAAGACGCCCGCGCACTCCTCGACGCCGCCGGATGGGACTCCGCCCACATCATCGGCCATTCCATGGGCGGCGTCATCGCCCAGCAACTCGCTCTGGATTGCCCCAAACGAGTCCGTAGCCTCGGGCTCCTTTGCACCTTTCCTCGCGGCAAAGACGCCGCCCGACTTACCCTGCGCGTATTGTGGTTAAGTTTGCGCGTTCGCATCGGTTCCCGCTCCATGCGACGCCACGCCTTCCTCGACATGCTCATGCCCAAAGACCATCTGAAAACCGTTGACCTTGACACCCTCGCCGCCCAAATGGCCAAACTCATCGGTCGCGACCTCGCCGACTCACCCCCCATCCTCATGCAACAACTCCGCGCCCTGGGTCGGCACGATTCCTCGCGACAATTACAACGCCTCGTCGGCATTCCCACCCTCGTCCTCAGCGCCGAGCACGATCCCATCGCCCCGCCCCACTACGGACACCGCCTCGCTGGCTTAATTCCCGGCGCCCGCTTCGAACAAATTCCCGCCACCGCCCACGGCTTCCCCATCCAACAACCCGACCAAACCAACCAACGCCTTCAACGCTTCCTTACCATCTCCGACACCGACTACCTAGCCTCCCATTAACCGTTCAGAGTTCCGCGTTTACGCGGTTCCCCTACTCCCGTAAATAGAAAAATGGCACCACAGCCGAAATAATTTTTCGAACCTGAAAAATTCCACGTCTGAAGGAGCGCGGTCCCGCTTGCGGGACCGCATCAATGTAAAATCATCACTAAATTTGGGAAATTCGCACCCTGCAATTAAGCCTGCCACCTCCACTCTGTATTCCCTCGTTCCTCGCTTTTGTATTCTTCCCCTGTTTACTCGGCTCCGGAGGAGCCTTGGAAATTAGCCGGTGGTAAAGCTGCGTAGCAGCTGCGACCACCGGATCAACACCAAAAACTCACAGCGACCTGAAAGGTCGCGGGACCAATCCCATCAATCTTATTCCCTTGTATATGCAATCGGCATCTATTTGATTTCTCAACATCCGTAGCTTGCTGAGTGACAACGCAGCTGAAATACCTTTCTCGGCCTCCACAATCCCAACGGGATTGAATCACTCAGCCCAGCGGTTGCGCCCGCCGTTTGGGCGCTACCCTGGGGGTGGAATTAATTAAAACAAACATTCTGCCGACTCCGTCGGCGCGCGCCCGCGAGCATCCCTCCCCGCCAATTCTTCACCGTCCACTCACCCACCCACCTCCTCACTCACCCACTTACTTTTTCACCCCCTCCTCCGCCGCTCGTTAACCGCTCTCGTTCTTCATTGACTTTTCAACCCTTCTTTGGGTAGTATTCTCCCCGAGTCCCTCCAATCCCCAAACAAACTAAACGGTATGATTACCATCCACGCACGCAGAATAAACTATCTTTCATCCGCGCTAGTCGTTTCCGCGCTGCTTCTAACCCTTTTTGCCCGCACGGCGAGTGCCAAAACATTCTGCTTTCCGCACGTATTGGAAAAAAGCGGCACCATCAACAACACCCAATTCACCTTCGACTCCACCCTCGTCCTCACTTACAACGGCAGCCTCAACGGGAAAGATAAAGGCAATGCTCACGTCGATCTTTATCTATATGACGATCAAACCAGCCAGCCCCTGGTCGGCTCCAACGGAATCCCCATCTGTGCGCCCTGCGCCTATGACCTGAGTTCACAACAACGGAAACTCTCAATCCGGATTGATGATTTGATTACCAGCCGTGGCGGCGGTTTCGACACGGACCTCAAAACCAGTTTCGCCGTGCTCCTCACCTCCGGCTCCGCCTCCAATGCCGTGAATTGCCAGTTGCTCACCGTAAATGCCCATACCAATACCAACGACCTCTCCGTGTTCGGCTTCGATCCAGTGCCCATCAGCGCCGCCGCCCGCACCGCGCCTCCCGGCACACCAGAACCACGTCGCGTCTTCGTCCTGCCGCACGTCCTCGAAAAAAGCGGCACCATCAACAACACCCAGTTCACCTTCGATACCACGATCTTCGCCACCTACACTGGCGGCCTGCCCGGCACACCCCCTGGCACCAACGCCACCGTGGATCTCTACCTCTACGACGATTCCGGCCAGCCCATGATCGGTAACGGCGGCACAGCAGTCTGCGCTCCCTGCTCCTTCAACCTCGGCACCGGCGGCACCAGTGCAACCGCCCGCAAACGCACCATCGTCATCGATGACCTCATCAATGCCGCTGGCGGATTCGATGCCGCCGTCAAACTCGGCTTCGGCATCATCGTCGTTGGCGGCGCTGATCCCGATCGTGTCGCCATCCAGGGCTTCGTCGTCAATGCCCACAGCAGCCCATTCGATCTCTCCGTGTTTTCAGTCAGCCCGCAACCCGTCAAAACCAACTCCGGCGCAACGACCAGAAAAACGTTCGTCCTCCCTCACATTCTCGAAAAAAGCGGCCTCACCGCGACCGATACCTTCACTTTGGATACCACCCTGTTCGCCACCTACACCGCTGGACTCGGCGGCACACCTTCCGGTCCGGGTGCCACCATGGACCTGTATCTTTACGATGACTCCGGCCAGCCTCTAAGAGGTCTCAACGGAACAGCTGTTTGCGGCCCTTGCAGCTTCGATGTAAACGCCCAACAACGCAAACAATCCATCCGCATCGATGACCTCATCACCAGCCACGGCGGCGGCTTCGATACTGCAGTCAAGCTCGGCTTCGGCATCGTTGTTGTCAGTGGCGGCGATCCAGACGGCGTCAATCTCCAGGGCTTCGTCGTCAATTCCCACACCAGCGCATTCGATCTCTCCGTATTCGGCTTCGAACCCCAGGAAATCACCGCCGCACGTATCTCCTCCGCGCCTGATACTTCCCCACCTGCCACCAAGGCCTTTGTCCTTCCCCATGTGTTGGAAAAAAGCGGCACCGTCAATACCACCCAGTTCACCTTCGACACCACGCTCTACGCCACCTACGTTGGCGGCCTGCCCGGCACGATTTCCAGCAATGGTGCCTCCATGAAACTCTATCTTTATGATGCCGCCACCAGCCTTCCTCTGTCCGGCAGCGGCGGTGACGTCTGCAATCCATGCACGTTTGGCCTCACTGTCGCCAATCCCAAGGTCTCGCTCACACTCGAAGATGTAATTCTCTCCCACGGCGGTTCGCTGGGCAAAAGCGTTTCAGGTCTGGCCGTGCTCGATGGCGATTATTCCAACGTCAAACTCCAGGGCTTCGTCGTCAATTCTCACTCCGGACCATTTGACCTCTCCGTGTTCGGGTTTGATCCTCAACCGCTGGAAGCCGCCCGGAATGTCCCGCTTCCCGTCGTAATCATCGAGCCAACCGCCCTCCTCATGCAACTCGCGATACCTACCATCATCGGTGTCCATTACACTGTCGAAGGCAAAGGCCAGCTCAGCAATCCCGACTGGAGCGCCCTCAACACCTTCGATGGCGATGGCTCCGTGAAAACGATATCAATCGATACCACCTCATCCAGCCAGCAATTCGTACGCGTCAAAGGAAATTAACAATTATCGGTCTGGCACCGCATCCGCGCGGGCGAAACAGATGTGGGGAACAGGTGTACCGAAGCCCGGAAATTTGCGCGAGAATTGTCCAACCTTACCTGCTTGCCCGTCATTGACCCTGTAGTTTAAAGCTCAGCTACCCACTCACCCACTCACTCGTCCTCACCCCTCCTCATCCAATTTCCTATCTAGGTAATACGCCGCGCTGATCAACCCCAAATGCGTAAACGCCTGCGGGAAATTTCCCAACTGCTCCCCGCTCAAACCCAGTTCCTCCGAATACAATCCCAGGTGACTCGCATAGCCCAGCGTCTTCTCAAAATAAAACCGCGCCAGTTTCAAATCACCCGTGCGCGCAATGCATTCCACGTTCCAAAACGAGCACATCGAAAACGTCCCTTCCCGGCCCGGCAACCCCGTGTCCGCTCCCTTCAACACGTTGTAACGATACACCAGTGAATCATCCACCAACTCCTTTTGGATTACCTTCAAAGTGGAAAGCCACCGCGGATCAGTCGGCCCGATGAACCTCACCAGCGGCATCAGCAATGCCGCCGCGTCCACCGTTTTGGCTCCTTTGTATTGCACAAAGGTTCTCAATTCCCGGTCCCAAAACTCTTCATACACCTCCTGGTAAATCTCGTCCCGAATCTGCAGCCACTTCACCATCGGCGCCGGCAACGAACACCTCCGCGCCAGTCGAATGCCCCGGTCAATCGCCACCCAGCACATCACCCGCGAATAAAGGAACTCGTGCATTCCGCCCCGCACCTCCCATATGCCTTCATCCGGGCGACGCCAATTCTCGCAAACCCAATCAATCAACTGCGTCAGGTGCTGCCACAAATCATACGAGATCAGCTCGCCAAATTTGCTGTAGATGTAAATCGAATCCATCAACTCCCCGTAGATATCCAATTGAAGTTGTTTATACGCGTCGTTCCCGATGCGCACCGGCCTCGACTTTTTATAACCTTCAAAATGTCGCAACTGCGTTTCATCCAGGTTCCTGCGCCCATTGATGCCATACATCACCTGCAACGGCGTGCCCGGTTCCAGGTGCGCGCAACGCGCCTCGATCCACCGCATGAACGCCGTCGCCTCGTCTGTGTAACCCAGTCGCATCAACGCATACAGCGAGAACGACGCATCCCGAATCCACGTGTACCGGTAATCCCAATTCCGCCCCCCGCCAATTTCCTCCGGCAACCCAAACGTCGGCGCGGCGATTACCGATCCATATCGCAAAGACGTCAGCAACTTGAGCGTCAGCGCCGAACGATTCACCATCTCCCGCCAGCGACCGCGATATTTTGACTTGAGAATCCAGTGCTGCCAAAAGTTCATCGTCTGCTTGAACGATTCCGATACATAATCCGGCCTGGCCGATGGCGAGGCGCCACGCCCGCGAACTTCCTCCAACACAAACGCCGCACTCTGGCCGGAACGCAGCTTGAACTCCGCCATCGCCGCGCCATTCACAATTTTCACCGGGACCTTGGTGTGCAATCGCAACACCATCTTGTCCGGCCCCTCGCTGATGAACAGCACCTCATCCTTTTTCTTCTCCACCTTATGCCCCGCCCGTCCATAATCAAAACGTGGATCACAAATCATCCGGTAAGAAATTTCACCTCGGACCGTTTTCGCGCGCCGCACCAGGTTATGCGAACGGCCCAATTCCGCGATCGGCATGAAATCAGAAATCTCCGACATTCCGCATTCCGCCAGGAACCGGGTCAGCAAAATATTGGAATCCGGCATGTACAGCTGCTTGTGCTCCGCCTCGTGCATGATGGGTGCCAGTTTGAAACTTCCTCCCTTCCGGTAATCCAATAGCGCGGCAAAAACTGAAGGCGAATCGAACTCCGGCAGGCACATGAAATCAATCGAGCCATCCATCCCCACTAACGCCACCGTATGGAGATCACCAATTATCCCGTAACTTTCAATCGGTTTATAATGCTCAACTGCCTGCCGTCGGATAGCCATCCTCTAAAATATCACTGCCTCAAGTTGCTTTCAAAAGGGGTGTTGCCTCTAGTTGATCCTCTCCCTTATTAACCTTAAAGGAGTTGTATGGGGGGGGAATACCAACCTCGAAAGACCGTCTCGCAAATTATTCCGAAAGCACTGAAAGTGCGCCATAATACAGTCCCGCATGCGGGAGCGACTCCATGGGTTACCATCGCAACCAACTCGCCTTCTGAATATTTGAAAACAAACCTGCTTTCAGAAGCAAAAAATGTATCATTACCGATTCGTACTGCTTGAAGGGCAATTCTCACGACCTTCATAATTATTTGAATTATTGCGGAGACTTGTCGGCTTTCAATGAATATAGGCTGTTCAACTGGGTAGCCGCATCACTCTCCCGCAATCTGCGTCCCCTGCGCCGTCACCAACCGCCATTGCCCTGCCTGTTCCACATAAACATGCGTATAGCGGCTCTTCGTCGTGATCGCCGCTTCTCCAAACCGCATCTTCATTTGCGTGCGACCGGTAATCACCGCCGTCGCCCCATAACTCCGCACCCGCGGCTCACCCCGTTCAATCGCATCGAACTTAAGCTGCCCCGAACCCATCACCTCCAGCATCGCCACCTTCGTAATTTCCGAACCGCTCATCACATCGATCAGGATAAAATCATCCGCCAGAATTTCTTTTAATTTTTCCACATTGCCCGCAAGGAGCGCTTCAAAGAAACTTCGCTCCGCCGTGAGTGGACCTGATTCATCTTTCATATGAGCGCAACCATAGCGTAAAACCTCAAGTATCCGCAAATCTTCCGCAGCTCATTTTTTTGCGCCCTGCCCTTGGCAAACTGGACAAATCGGGTTATGCAACCATCCTGATGCGTTCCAAGTTGTATTTGATTTTAATGTTGGCCGGTCTGCTGTTGAGTAACTCCGGTTGTGGCACGTTCATGGCCAACCGCATGGCACAGGCGCCGAATACCTATCCCACCTGGTTCGCCCCCAAGCCCCGCGTGCAGCTCGGATTCCACCCGAAATTTCTCACCAACTTTCCCGCTTTCAATATTGAAGTCAGCTCACCGCGCGCCCGGCTCCGTTATCGCCTCGTCGAACCTGCGGATTACAATTTACAATACACCTCCACCAACTGGTTCGAGCAGGGCCAAACCCAATTCGAATTCAATTTCCGCGCCGACGTGCCCGGCCCAACCAACCATTGGACTGTCTCGCCGCGCGGCACCGCAATCATCTTGCACGGTTACGGCGTGAGCCAATTTGCCATGGCACCATGGGCCTTGCGCCTCGCGCAGGAAGGCTGGCGTTGCGTCCTTGTGGACCTGCGTGGACACGGCAAATCCACCGGTCGCCGCATCTATTTCGGCCTTGAGGAAATCTACGACCTCACTCAACTCCTGGACAAGATGTCGCGCGATGGCCAACTCGTCGGGCCCGTCGCCGTCCTTGGTGAATCCTACGGTGCCGCGCTCGCCCTGCGCTGGAAGACTGTGGAACCGCGCGTCGGCCCCGTTGTCGCCATTGCGCCTTATGCCATCTTATCCAATGCCGTCCTCAACATCGCGAAAGATTATGTCAGTTGGACACCCAAATCGATTCTCAAGTCTGGATTGAACAACCTCCCTTCCGTTCTCAACGTCGACCCCGCCGAACTCGACACTGCCACCATTCTGGCCCGGAGCCCGGTGAGCGCCTTGTTCATCGCCGGAGCAGAAGATAAAGTCACATCACTATCCGACATGAAAAAGTTGTACCAACTGGCAACCCCCGATAGCAAATTAATCGTCGTCCCCCGCGCCACCCACGAAGCCGTCACCTACTTTTTCAACGACCTCGCCGGCCCCGTCACCCGCTGGCTCAATCAAGCTCATTGATATTAATCCCACCCGCGCGCGCCATCTCTATTCGTAGCTGTGTTGGTAACAACGCGGCTGAAATGGCCTCCTCTACAACCATGGTAAAACAATTGCGAAATGCGGGTGCGTCATTGCAGCGTCCAAGGGAGCGCGGCGTTCACGCCGCTTCAATGCAAAATCAACTAACCATAAAATATTTTGCCCAGTCATCTATCCGCCCGGACAACTTTTCCCCAAATTCCCTTCTTACCTGCTTCGGAGGAGCTCCGGAAATTAGCCGGTGATAAAGCCGCGCAGCGGCTGCGACCACCGGGACAATTTCAAAAAATAGCGACCTGAAAGTAGGACAGGCATCTTGCCTGTCTGGGAACGTAACTAGCTGTCATGCTTGATACAGAATTCTTGTCCGCGCCTAAACGGTCCAACTTCATCCGCGCAAATTTCAAGCTGTGCCACCTCTCAACTTTCAGACACTTGCAGTAACTCGAAACTGGAGTAATAGTGAGTTTGCGAGAGGAAACGAAATCTATGGCTAAACTGGATGAAAATGGAGTCGTGCTGGCTTGTCCCAACTGCGGACAGCGAAATCGCATTCGCTATGAGCATCTGAATCAGGCCGCTCGTTGCGGCAAATGCAAGACCACCATCCCCGGCGTAAATGTTCCCATCGAAGTTGACTCTGAAGAACATTTCAATTTATTGATCGGCTTATCTCCCCTGCCTGTCCTCGTGGATTACTGGGCTCCCTGGTGTGGCCCCTGCAAGATGGTCGCGCCGGAATTTGAAAAGGTGGCCGCTTCCACCGTGGGCGAACTCATCGTCGCCAAGGTGAATACTGATGCTCAAACTGCCATTGCCGGTCGCTTTAACATCAGCGCCATTCCCACTTTGATTCTTTTCCAGGGCGGCAATGAAGTCGCTCGCACCTCTGGCGCACGGCCTGCCGCTGGTATCAAGGATTTCGTCAGCAATTCCCTCAGCCACGCCGGGGTTTGAACTGCCCCGCGACGAATTGGTTAAGAAGGCGGTACAGTTCTAATTACAAAAAACCTTATGCTGCTGCCAGGGTGGGGCGCCGCAAATCAACCTCGCGCCCTTTCCAGGAACCGACACCGATGTCATTGAGCATGCCCATCCGATAGCGCCACGAAAATCCATACAAGGGATTATTCGTCGGCCAGAATGAAATCGCGTCAACTCCCGCCTCCTTGGCCATCTCAATTGCGCGCTCGATGGTGCGATGCCGATCATTCCAGTTAAACAGCAGATATTTCCACTCGATTATCGGCTGGGACAATCCTTTTGCGTTTCGGTAATCCACGAGCGCTTTCATGTTTACGTAAGCTTTTTCAAAGCTTCCGCGCTTCTCATATTTCTCCAGCATTTCGTCGTCTATGCCGGCGATGGAAAAAAAGATATGGCTCGCGTACAAAGCCGCCTCCCGCTTCGCATCGGTATTAAGAATGATGGCATTGCTTGAAATCACGATCCGGCAGTGCGGATTCTTTTTCCGAATGACGGCCAGCTCCTGCCCCACGTTGGGAGAGAGAAATGGTTCGCCAAGATTCAGATAATACAATTGTTGCAGCCCAAGATCCTGAATCAGGTCTGCCATTTTGGTGATTTGCTCCAGTGGCATCACCCGTTGCTTGCGGATCGCCGCAGCGCTTCCCCGGTCACAACCGATGCAATCAATGTTGCAGTTGACCGTGTTCTCCAACAGCATGCCGCGATACGGAAGCCGGAGTGGCGGCCATTCGGAACTATCTGTGTGTGGGACTGGCGGCAGGTTATCCCGCTTGGGGAAAGTGAACGGTTCCGTGCCATTCCCTTTCGTCTTGTTGAACATCTCCTTCGGGATCTTCGATTTGGCGATTCGCTTTAACCCACTACAACGGGTGCAGGCTGGTATGGGCAGCTTTCCTTTTGCCAAATCTTCGCGAAAATTTTGGGATACTGGCCCAAAAAAAACTTCTTCAAACGAGTTCTTATTCAAATCACCGATGTGACCGGACCCATCATAATCCTGGCAATTGCAGGAAACCGTTGAATCGCTGTTAATCGTCAGATTGTACTCCCCATGCCCATGCAGCACTTCGCAATAAAATGCCTGCCCTCGAAGCCGGGCCGTCATTTCATAATATATCTGCAAGGCTTTGCGAATGTAATCGCTAAGAACCCAATTCCATCTTCGCTTTTTCATTATTTTAAACTGGTTCTCAAGTATAGGAAAGTAGCAAACCAAAGAGAGGAAGCCAAGCCTTTTAAAGGCGTGTATGACACTTAATTTCCCAAAAAAAGCCGCGTCAAGAAAGAAAAGAACTGCCTCCGTCGCGCCACAAAGCCATAAGCCCATTCCGCGATCGGCGCAAAACCTGGAGCATGCCGATAAAACCAAAAAGCCCATCGCCAAAACCGGCTGTAAGTCAGCGACCGAAAAACCGCCTCCGCCCCATTGTAAACTTTGCCATCGGTTTCAACTAACTGCACCGAAGTATCAAAACATTCTTGTGGCACTTCCGGCAATTGCTCCGCCACCCGCGGATTTTGCGATGCGATATAATCCACCTTCGTTCCCGTGGCTCTTTGCCAGCGGGCAATCCAGAACTTGCAGAAGTTGCAATCCCCGTCATAAATCATCAACGGTTTTGCCGGACGTGAAGCCACCTGTATCGTTTGCTTCACAGTAATAATATTTGTCCCACCATTCTCATCCCTATCTTTTCGTAATCTTACTCCTAATCCTAATCTCTAAGCAGCTCACCGTGTAACCCTGTAACATTTTAACGTTCCCGCATCATTCCCTCATCTTCGAATCAATAATAATCGTCACCGGCCCATCATTCGTGAGTGTCACCTTCATATCCGCCCCAAACTCTCCCGTCTGAATTGCCTTCGCCAAATCCGCTGTCAGCCGTGAAATAAACTGTTCATAAATCGGTATCGCAACTTCGGGCCGTGCGGAGCGACTGTATGAAGGTCGGTTCCCCTTCTTCGTGCTGGCGAACAACGTGAACTGGCTGATCAGCAAAATCGCCCCTTGCACTTCCTGCACCGAAAGATTCATCACCCCGCTCTCATCATCAAAAATTCGCAACCGCACCATCTTCCCGCACAGCCACTCGATGTCCTCCGCCGTATCCGCTTCCTCCACCGCCAGCAACACCAGCAATCCCTTGCCAATAGCTCCCTTCACATTTCCACCAATCACCACATTGGCATTCATCACTCTCTGTATAACCGCACGCATAAAAAGGGAGGTTGGCGTATTGCGGAAGTTTTGAAAAGCTCGCGTTTAGTTTGGAGTCCAAGCTTCAGCTTGCCCGCCGTCAGAAAACCAACGCCCCGTTAAAAGCGCGCAAATTCAGCCCTTATCAACAAACCTGCGCCTCAACCAATTTCCTCGCCACCTTCGCCCCTGATCGCCGAAGCGGTTTAAATTTTCTCCCCTGCGCCTCATTGTATAAAACGAAGAACTGTTCCAGCTTCTCCAAAGATTCCTCGCCCAAATCTTTCAACTCCTTGACTCCGGCATATAACTCTTGCTTCTCGAATGCTCCGATGAACCGATCATTCCGAAAACTTTCTCCGTCCTGAGTCTGGCGCGCTTCGATAACTCCAATGAGTCGCACCGGAACCACGCATCCGCAAAACACCGATTCCTCCAGCAACACCAAAACATCCAGCGGATCGCCATCCTCACCCTTTGTCGCCGGCACAAACCCAAAATCAAACGGAAACACCATTCCCAAAGGCAGCGTCTTGTCCAATTCAAACAAACCCTTTTTGGAATCGAATTTGTATTTGTTGTGAGCGCCCTTGGGCGTCTCGATGATGGCATTAAGTTTGCCCGTCTCGGGATCAAACGCCGGCAAATCAGCATATGGCGAATTCATGTTCTTCCTTTTCGCTAATATAGCACACCCGCCCCCGTTTGGAGTTCAAGCTTCAGCTTGCCCGCAGCCAAAAACCAACTACCGCTCAAAAATTCCTTCCACCGCAAGCACCATGTCGGAGAGCAGCCGTCCCGGCTGCAGCAAGGTTAAACCTTCAAGCAAGCTTGGCATTTCCTGACCGCGTCACTCGTCACCCGTCACCCGCCACTCGCTTTACTCCGCCTTCCACTGCGATTCCCGCGGCACAATTGCCATCGTAATCTTCTCCGTGTGCCGGATGACTCTCACAAACGTCCGCGCTTCAATCCGCGATTCCGTCAGCAGCTTGTGCAACGCATCAATGCCCGTCACCGGTTGTCCATCGAATTCATAAATAACATCGCCCACCTGCAATCCCGCCGCTTCCGCCGGACTCTTCGGTTCAACCGATACCACCAGCAAACCCGTCTCCACCGGCAGCCCATGAAACCGCACCACTCGCCGATGAATCTTCACATTCTGTCCGCCGACACCGATGTAGCTCCGCCGAATTTTTCCGTCCTTGATCAGCCAACCAGCCACATACTTCGCCGTATCAATCGCAATCGCGAAGCAGATTCCTTGCGCCGGCAAAATCACCGCGCTATTCACGCCAATCACTTCGCCTCGCGAATTCACCAATGGCCCGCCCGAATTTCCCGGATTCAACGCCGCATCGGTCTGGAGGATATCGTCCATCAACCGTCCCGAACTCGCGCGCAACGACCGGCCCAGCGCACTCACCACTCCCGCCGTCACCGTGTATTGAAACCCGTATGGATTTCCGATCGCGATGGCCAGTTGTCCCACCCGCAAATCCTTCGATTCACCCAGCTTCACCGCTTTCAAATTCGGCGCATAAATGCGTAACACCGCCAAATCCGTCTCCGGATCTTCTCCGATCAAATGCGCGTCCGGCCGACGCCCGTCATCCAGCGTCACCTCAATCTTATCAGCGCCATGAACCACATGACTATTCGTCAACACCAGTCCATCCGGGCTGATGATAAATCCCGACCCGCTCCCCGCCTGGACTTCTCCACGACCAGTCACTTTCTTGCGCACTTCAATATTCACCACCGAATGACTGACCTGCTCGGCGGCATGGACCACCGCCTTCGAATAAGCATCCATCAACTCGCCATCGTTCAACGGCGCAGTCTGTGCAGCCGGAGACGCAGCGGAAATTTCCGCCTCGCTCGACACCGGTTGGACCTTCCCCTGCCCTTGCTCCAAATCATCAAAAATATTCGCGTTCATCTTTACGCTTTCTCCCGGAATACAAATTTAGAAGCTTTTCCGGGCTTTGCTTTTTGCAAGGTAATGCCATTCTGCATTGCGTCAAATGAAGCCTAAGTTGCATAATTGCAATAGCTTCAGCTGTCTCCTGCAATTGCGCCCTGACGCAGTTAAATGGTAATCATCCTCAAATCTTCCCTTGCCGCGAAAAGGAGTTTTCGGCACATTTTCAACATTCGAGAAAGGAAACCTAATTATGAGCTATCCCATACAAGGCCAATTCGCACCCACACCAACGCCCGTCTTTGAAGGTGTCGATCCCTTCATTCGTCGCACCTACTCTGTTCTCCTGGTCAGCCTACTTGCCATCGTCAGCTTGGGCTACGTTTCCTACTATGCGCTCCCCAGCACCAGCTTTGGCCCATTGGGAATAGCCGATGGCATCATCTGGGTGCTCTGCGGCTGGTTCGGTTGGCGTCGTCCGGCCATGGTGACGCTCGGTCTGTTTTCTGTCATTACCGGGCTATTCCTCGGCCAACTTGCGCACATGTATTATGCGAATGTTTTCGCCCTGGCTTCCATGCTGACGGTGGTTGGGTTCATTGGCCTTTCCGCCTACGTCCATATCACCAAACAAAGTTTCTCGTTCCTGCGCGGCTTTTTGTGCATTTCGTTTTTCATTCTGCTGGGTGGTTGTTTTATCCTTCCCTTTTTCCACATTCGCGGCATGAACCTGCTCATCTCCGCATTTGGCACCCTTGTTTTTGCCGGCTGGATTCTCTACGACACCAGCAATCTCCTCGAACGCCGCGATGCCGATTACACTCCGGGAGTTGCCGCCTTCGAACTGCTCCTCGACCTCATCGGCTTCTTCCGCTGGCTTCTAAATATGCTAAGCAGCCGGGACTGATTCACGACAATCCGTTCCAACAAAAGGTTGTTCATGAAAGATCTTACCAACCCCGGTTGGATAAAGTTCAAAGGCATTCTATTTCTCATCGTCGGGCTGCTCTCCTCGGCTCTGCTGGTTCTTGAATGCCCCACCCTCAAGATCGGAGTCTTGCTGGCCATTGCCATCTGGTGCTTTTGCCGCTTTTATTACTTCGCCTTTTACGTCATCGAGCACTACGTCGATCCCAACTATCGCTTCTCCGGTTTGTGGTCATTCGCCCACTATCTGGTTGAAAAGAAACGCCACCCCAAGGCCTAGATTCGATTTCCCCCCAATCAAAAATCAAAAATTTTCGCTACCCTTCCATCACCACCGGCCCACGAACTACCTCTCCTTTCGCCGGTGCCTTCAAAAACTTCGCCAGGTAAATGCAACCATAAGCACAAACTAAAGAGAGCAGTCCGTTAATCGGGAAATGCGTCATCTTGCCGGTGGCCGAATGCCCGAGGATCATTCCACCCAGCAACGACGTCAGCCCCATCGAAAACTGTTGCACCGCAGAATTGATGCTCATGAAACCGCCACGGTCCCGCGCCTCCACCGCCGCCGTCATCATCGCCATTGCCGGCACCATCCGGCCCGACATGCAGATCATTAATAATGTTGACGTCGCAATCGCGACCACCAGCGGCACCTGTGGAAGATTAGTCAGTAACAGAACCGGCACCGCCGTGGATAGCGATGTCAAAGTAAACACCTTTAATTTGCCGCTGCGATCCGACCAGCGCCCCACCCAGTTCATGCTGAAAAAAGTACACACCCCGCCGCAGAAATAAATCCACGGCAACTGTTTTTCAGTGAGCCCCACGTTCGCCACCATGTAGGCCGGGATATAAGGAAAAATGCAAAACCCAGCAAATGTCAGCGCCGCCATGAACAGGTAAGCCTTTTGATGATTCGGATGCGTCATTATCGCCCACGCTCGGGCAACCGGATGCTGCTCATCGGCATGTTCCATATGGCCGCGCAACGAAGGGGTAATGTAGGCCGCTATCGCCAGAATAATCGCACTGAGCACGGCGATGGCATAAAACGGCACGTGCCAATTATACCAGGTTGCAATGACCAGTCCCACCGGCACACCCACGATGGAAGAAACTGAAAATGCGGACATCACCATCCCCATGGCTGCCCCACGCCGCTCCATCGGAATCACATCTCCGATAATCGACAAAATCACCGCGCCCGCCACGCCCCCAAAAGCCCCCGCAAAAAATCGCGACGCTACCAACAGTTGATAAGTCGGCGACATGGCGCAAAACAATGTCCCCACGGTGAAGCCGGAATAGAGCCACAAAAGCGCCTTCTTCCGATCAAACCGATCCAGAAAAAATCCCGCCGCCAGACCCGCAATTCCCGCGCTGATCCCATAGGAAGAAACAATGAATCCAAATTGGCTGTCGGTGATGTGGAAAACGCGCTTGTACTGCGGCCCCAGCGGCAGGATAATCAGGAAATCCAGGATGGTCGTGAACTGAATCGTCGCCAGCGTTAACAGCAGCAATTTTTCTCGCACTGGCGTCCAATGTTTGCCGCCCGGTTGATTATCTTTATTCGTGGTCATTACAGCATTACTCGACTGGCAATTTATGTCAGAAAAAATGCCCTGCAAGCTTCTTCGAAACAATCTTAAGCAGAAACAGGAAGCACCAATTAATCAGGCCCGGTGATTATGCGTCGAGGTCAATGTGCCACCATGAAGAAAATCACTTACTGATGGGCGTAGCAGAAAATCGTGAGGAAAGCCCAATTCTATTTTACTGACTTCATCCAACTTTCGCATCACATCATCCGGCAATGTAAAATCCAAACACGCGAGATTGTCCTTCGCCTGCGATAATTTCCTGGCACCGATGATGGGAATGATGTTGTTCCGCTGCCGCACCCAATTGATGGCAACCTGCGCGGGTGACCGTCCAATCTCATCGGCAATTTTTTGCACCGCTTTGGCAATGGAAAGATTGCGTTCATCGAGCTTGGTGAAATTAGCTTTGTCCAAACGTTTTTCTTCCACCTTGCCGCCCGCACTTGTCTCCTTGGTATATTTTCCAGAGAGCAAACCGCTGGCCAGCGGCGACCACGCTGTCACTCCAATGTCCAACGCCTTGGCCATCGGCAGCAGATCACGCTCCGGTGTTCTTTCGATCAGACTGTATTCAATCTGCAATCCCACATAAGGCGTCCAGCCTCGGAGCGCAGCCAGGGTATTCGCCTGCGAAACAATCCAGGCGGGTGTGTCTGAATTGCCAACATACAGAATCTTTCCCGCCCGCACCAAATCATCCAGGGCCCGCATCACTTCCTCGACTGGCGTCAGCGAATCCCACGCATGCAACCAATATAAATCAACGTAGTCCGTGCCGAGCCGTTTGAGACTCGCCTCCAACGCTTGCACCATGTTTTTGCGATGGTTTCCGCCGGCATTCGGATCACCAGGACGGCTGTTAAATGAGTATTTGGTGGCCACCACGAATCGCTCCCGCTGCGGAGCAACGAATTCACCCACCATTTTTTCACTTTCGCCATTGGTGTAACCGTTGGCGGTGTCTATAAAATTTCCTCCTGATTGAACGTATAGGTCAAAAATGGCGCGGCTCTCATCTTTCGACGAGCCCCACCCCCAGCTTTCGCCAAATGTCATTGTTCCCAGACAAATTTCAGAAACGCGCAGACCGCTTCTGCCAAGTAATTTATATTTCATCTGTTTCTCCTCTTGCTCAAATTCTGGTTCAAGGCATTAAAACAATTTTACCGTAAGCGCCTGGTTCCATCACTTTTTTGTGTCCTTCCACCGCTTCGGCCAGAGGCAACTCCTTGCCAACGATTGGCCGCAAAGTCCCGTTTTCCAAGCCAGCCTCAATCGCCGCATAAATGCCCGCCATATCCTTGGGCGAAGCATTGTTAAGCTGCATCCCTAAAATGGCAGCATCGCGGCCCATTGCATCACGCGGATTAACTTCCACCGGCCCGCGACTCCCAATCACCGCCACGCGCCCGTCTTTTGCCAGCACGGTCAGGTCCTTCCCCAAATTGGTATGTGCCGCCATTTCAAGAATGATGTCCACCCCGCGCCCGCCTGTAAGTTCCATGATCTGCTTTAAATAATCCGGCGCGCGATGATCCAGCACATGATGCGCTCCCTGTTCTTTTACCAGCTTCCGTCCTTCACCAGTTCCACCTGTGCCGATAATGATGAAACCCGCCGCCCGCGCCCATTGCGTCGCCGCAATGCCTACTCCGCCCGTCGCGCCATGGATCAAAATAGTTTCCCCGGCAACTCCTTTGGCTCGCTGAAACAATGCCCGATACGCCGTGGCATACGGCACATAGACCGCAGCTCCTTGCGCAAAACTGATCTTCTCCGGCAACCGATGCACCTGCGCCGCCTCGCAGAGCGCATACTCCGCGTACGTTCCAGTGATGCAATCTCCCACATAAACCCGTTCACCCACTTTCACGTTCTGCACGCCGGAACCAACTGCCTCCACCACACCCGCCCCATCCTTGCCGGGAGTGTAAGGCAATATCGGCTTCGTAGCGTACGCTCCAGCTCGGATATAAGTATCCACCGGATTAATTCCCGCCGCATGAATTCGCACCAAAACTTGTCCCGGCCCAACTTGTGGCGTGGGCACCTCTTCCAACTTCATGACTTCAGGACCGCCAAATTGATGAACTCGAATTGCCTTCATGATTTAATTAGCAAATACCGCTTTCGAAAAATTACACTTCTTCACTGCGCCATTTTATTTTTTCGAGGTGGGGCGTGGTGTCCTCACCGCGCCGTTTCCTATCTTGGAACGGCTCGCTGAGGGCAGCGACCCCTACCAACGCAATTTATTTCGCATTTGCAGACCCAACTCTCCATTCCTACCGATTCACAGTTCCCATCATTGATTCGGGATATCGCGTGCCCGCCGCCGCACCGTATGGCGCGGCCTCATCAATTCGTTTCAAATCCTCTTTCGTAAGCTGCACGTTCAACGCACCTGCATTCTCTTCCAAATATTTCCGCCGCTTCGTGCCCGGAATCGGAACAATGTCCTCGCCCTGCGCCAGCACCCACGCCAGCGCCAATTGCGCCGATGTGCAATGCTTTTCACTGGCAATTTCCTCAATGCGCCCCACCAAGTCCAGATTGCGTTGAAAATTCTCTCCCTGAAAACGCGGAGTCTTCCTGCGAGCATCATCCTCCGCCAAATCTTCAAATCTCTTGAACTTTCCTGTCAGAAAGCCGCGCCCTAACGGACTGTATGGCACAAACCCAATGCCCAATTCCCGGCACGTATCCAGAATCCCTTCCTCCGGATCGCGCGTCCAAAGCGAATATTCCGTTTGCACCGCACTAATCGGATGCACCGCATGCGCGCGCCGGATCGTCTGCATGCCCGCTTCGGAAAGACCGAGAAACCGCACCTTCCCCTCCTTCACCAACTCCGCCATTGCCCCGACTGTATCTTCAATCGGCGTTTCCGGATCGACCCGGTGTTGATAATATAAATCAATGACCTCGGTGTTCAGCCTTTTGAGACTCCCTTCGCACGACTTCTTTACGTAATCGGGTTTTCCGCTCACACCGCGCATGGCCGGATTCGACGGATCACGAATGACTCCAAACTTGGTCGCAATCTTTACTTTCTCCCGCTGCCCTTTCAGCGCGCGGCCCACCAATTCTTCATTTTTATACGGTCCATACATGTCCGCCGTATCCAGAAAAGTAATTCCCAACTCCAACGCCCGATCAATCGTCGCCAAGGATTCTTCATCATCCCGGCCACCGTAAAAATCCGACATCCCCATGCAACCCAGGCCAATCGCCGACACGACCAACCCCTGACTTCCAAGTTTTCGCTGTTTCATAATATTCCTTGGGTAAGGCGCGGTATCTCGTCCACACCATTTTAGGGCGTGGCGTTCCCACCGCGCTGCGTTTTTAATAGTAAGATAATTAACGAATTTAAATGATGGACCTCACGACTCCTCCGTCCACTCGCAACGCCGCGCCATTGGTGGCAGAAGAAAGCGGACTGCAAACGAAAGTAACCATGGCCGCCACCTCCTCGGGTGTGGCAAAACGCTTGATCAGCGAACTGGGCCGGACCGTCTTGAAAAATTCCTTTTCGACGCCTGCCACATCGGTCTTTGCCGCCGATGCCATCGCCTGCACAAATTGTTCTACTCCTTCGGAGCGCGTCGGCCCCGGCAGCACCGAGTTAACGGTCACACCCGTCCCTGCCGTCGTTTCCGCCAACCCGCGCGCAATCGCCAGTTGCGCCGTCTTGGTCATCCCGTAATGCATCATTTCCATGGGAATGTTCACGGCGGACTCGCTTGAAATGAAAACAATCCGCCCCCAATTGCGCTGCTTCATTCCGGGTAAATAAAAACGGCTGAGACGGATTCCGCTCAGCACGTTCACTTCATAAAATTTAAGCCAGTCCTCGTCGGTGATTTGCTCGAAAGGTTTCGGCTCATAGATGCCAAGATTATTGACCAGGATGTCCACGGCAGGAATCTGCCTGGTCAACGAATCCACCCCGGCTCGCGTTCCCAAATCCGCCGCCACGCCTGTGATTTCTCCTTTTGCGCCGGCATCGCGAAGTTTCTTCACCGCCGCATCAACCCGTTCCCTGCCTCGACCGGAGATGATCACTGAAGTGCCTTCCCTCGCCAGTGATTCCGCAATCGCAAACCCAATCCCCATGGTCGAACCACTGACCAACGCCCGTTTACCCTGTAATTTTAAATCCATAACCCTTCCCGTTTAAATCAATTACCCAAAATCCTGTTTATCAACCCCATCAAAGAATAGGGTGCTTGGCACTGTAAGGTAGGGCTCGCTGTCCTCAGCGGGCCGTTCCACTCAGTGTTCCCAAGCACCCTCTTACTCAAAGCAAGCGCCGTCAAGTCTTGACCGCGCGCCGCGTTGTTAGGCAGCTATTTTCACTGTTTCCAGCTTTTCGATCTGCTTGCGAAGTTTACTCAGCGCCACGTTCTGGATCTGGCGAATGCGTTCGCGAGTCACACCGAATTTCTGTCCCACTTCTTCCAACGTGCGTTCCGGATCACCATCAAGGCCAAACCGATAGCGCAGGATTTCCGCTTCACGAGGGTCCAGCGTGGCCACCAATTCCCTCAACATTGAAGTGTTGGTTTTATCTTCAAGTTGTTCGTAAGGCGTGTCGGCGGTTTCATCGCGCACCACATCGGCAATCCGGCTGGTTTCGTCGTCTCCCAAGGGAGCTTCCAACGACGCGGGACGAATGGCGGCCGTGCGTAACTGCGCCACTTTCTGCGCGCTGAATCCAAGTTCATCACCCAATTCTTCATCCGTCGGTTCGCGACCCAATACTTCCTGCAATTTCACCGACGCCTGCCGCATATGGAACAACTTGTCCACGACATGTACCGGCAGACGAATGGTCTTGGACTGGTTCGCTAAGGCGCGCTTGATCGATTGCTTGATCCACCAGGCACTGTAAGTGGACAGCTTGGCGCCCTTCGCGGGATCAAACCGTTCCACTGCCTTCATCAAGCCCATGTTCCCCTCGTTGATCAAGTCCAGCAACGGCATCCCATAATCCTCATACTCGCGCGCGATCTTCACGACCAGACGCAAGTTGGCTTTGATCATCTGTTCGCGGGCTTTCTTGTCGCCCTTTTTAATTTTCGCGGCCAGTTCGTTCTCTTCCTTCGGGGTCAACAACTTCGTTTGGCCCACTTCCCGAAGATAAAGATTAAAAGCCGTATTGCCGTCATAAGGTTGCCGATCCCGTTGCGTTTCTACGGGCGGTTCCTGATGATCGCGCGGCACTTGAGTCTGCGATTCAGCCGCTGGCTCCGGTGCCGGTTCCTCTAAATCTACAATCCTTGGCCGACGCCCTAATTTAGGCGCGACTTTCTTCGCGGAAATCTTGCTACTCGCCCTGTTTCCCAGTTGAGATAATGATGTTTTCTTCATAAGTCCTTCAATCTGTTTACTACCAATTTCAAAAATTCGTTTTACAGGCCTGTGTTATAAAACACCGGCCCAATCTATTAGCTGCTTTATATGTTGCGCTGCCGCCTCACCCACTGTTGGGCGTTGCCAACCTTTTCCTCAGCCAGCACCGGCAGGAGCAACCATGGATAACCCGTTGACGACGCCAAAGCCTCTGCTTCCAGAATCGCCTTGCGAAAGTATGCATCCGGAACATGCCCCTTAACTTCTTCGCGAAGCCGCTCAATGAAGCGACCTTTCATCTGGAAAAATTTCGCGGCCAGTTTGCGACACGCCCCAAGTGACTTGTCCAATGAACCACCACATTCAAACACCCGTCCCAATGAATTCGGTTTAGTTGCTTTTTTCATAGGTTGCCTTTCGTATCGAAAATGACCGGTCAATTATCAATCCACGACCGCGTTACCCTATTGGTTGGAATTCTGACCATCCCTGTTTCACGACACTCTCTTAAGATTAGATTGGTCACACTCATATAACTCTCAATTCCCAAGCCAACATTTCATTACTTTCGTTAAAAGAAGATAGCATAGTTTACTGACCGGTCAACTATTTTTAATCATTTATTCCAGCTTTCAACCAATGTAAATGAACTTTTTTAGAATCCCTTCAATTCTTTATCTCCTGCCATCTCGGCATCGATATACTGACTAGTCAACTACGCTTATTGTTCAATTTATTTTCTCCTAAACAGCTTGCCACCTTTTTGCATCCCGCGGTTGAAGCAAGTAATTGAAGGCCAAACAATTACGATAAAAACCACTCCACCTTGCCGGTTTGAACTTATATTAGCGCGGCTGCAAAAAGCGCCGATTTTCCTGCCGATATTGCTGAAAAAGTTCGCGCTGTTCCGGCGTCAGCGTGGCAGAGATTTCCGCTTGTGCATTACTCATGATCTGGAAGAACTCCGGCTGGTTTTTTTGTCGCAGGTCTTTCAGCTTGTCCTGTGTTTGCAACATGATCGCATCCACCTTCTTCCGCTGCTCCGCGTTGAGCTTCAATCGTCTCACCAAGTCCCTCTGAATTTTCTCCCGCACTTTTTCCGGATGAACCAACGCCTCACGTATGATGCGGCGCGTCACCAGCCGTGTCCCAATGGTTCCCACCGCCATGCCAGCCACAAATACCAAGAGCAACACGATCAACGGTTTCAACGTCTTCATCTCAATTCGCATTCGCCGCAAACAGCCATTGTTCCGAAAGTTGGTTTACCTCAGCCGACAGGCTCGCTGAATAAGTCGTTGAATTATAAAATTCCACCACTAGGCAAATTCCAATAACCAGTGCAACCGCAAAAGCCAGTCGTGGAAAGAGTTGGCCGATCTGGTCCCAAAGAGAATTTGGCCCGACCTCTTGCTGCTCCCGTCGCAAAGCCACCGCCACCCGCGAATCAAAATCTTCCGGCGGAATCGGGGCCGCTTCCTTTCGGGCTGCATCAAATAGCTTTTGTAATTTTTGTTCTTTCATGTCGTATTTTGCAATCGTGTCAGCACTTTGCGCAACTTTGCACGGGCCCGAAATGCCCGCACCCGCACCGCTACGCTGGTTGTCCCCATCAATTGGCATATCTCTTTCACGCTACGCCCTTCCAATTCCAGCAACGTAATCACCTGCCGATCCTCTGGCGAAAGTTCCCGCATCGCCATCGCCAGAATTTCTCCGGCCTGTTTCGCTTCCAGCCGTGGCTCTTCATCCGGAGAATGCAGCCATTCCAATGCCTCTTCCCCCAGGTCTTCCAGTGGCGTTTCCAACCGCGTCCGCTTCTGCCGTCGTAAGTGGTCTAACGCCACGTGCAGCGCAATCTTCGAAAGCCAATGATGAAACGGTGCCCGGCCATCATACTTGTCCAGAAATCGCCATGCTTTGACGAAGGTTTCCTGCGCGAGATCTTCGACTCTTTGCACGTCGCGCTCATAACGATACAGGATCGCAAACACCTGCGTCTGGTGTCGCCGGACGATCTCGGCGAAATCGTCCGGCGCTCCATTGCGAATTCGGCCCAGCAGTTCAGCATCCTCATTCACCATTGCGTCCGCGCCGACCTTCCGCCCGTCAACTATTGCGCCAGGCGCGCGAAAAACATCTGGATGGCTCCATCCGCGAAGTCGTCCATCTTTTGCTGAAACTCATCAATTTTGCTTAGTTGGTCGGCGGTCAGAATGGAGCTGATCTTGCCATAAAGCTTGGCGCGTTCAACCGCCAAGTCAGCCTCCACCGTGGCAACCTTGGCCGAGGCGGCGCGAATATCGCTTTCCGTGGCGCCCTTCTTTTGGATCATCTCGCGCAGATTTACTTTCGTGTCATGCAGGGACGTAATCAGCGGCTTAAGCGTATCTTTTTCCGCGAGGAACTCGGCTTTCACTTTGCTGATTTGTTCATCTGTCAGCCCCAGTTTTTCCTTGGCCTTCGCCAAAAATTGTCCGCCGGAAGCGCGCCGTGCCGGACCATTTTCCGCGCGTGCCTTCAAAGCCACCGTTACTCCGCCGACTGCAATCGCGGCGGCCATTGTCACTGCCATCCATTTTGATGTTTTCATTGTAACTTATTTAACGTAACCACCCGCCCAAATGTTACAGACCTCTCACTTCCCTTGAACAAGAACTCGCCTGCTTCGTCCAATGTCCATGCAGTTTAGGTTCCTGTCGCATTGAGCGACATTCGCAGCGCCCTAATTTTAACAGGCGAAAACCGCGGAACTGCGCTAAATTGAATGACTTCATGATGAACCGTTGGGTATGGTTTTTTATATGCGCCCTGCTTGGTGCGGTGATGTTGGTCTGCGGCTGGTTGATGCCAATTCATCTCCGCGCGACAGACGCCAGCGTCATCGCCAGAGCTGGGAGTACCACGCCTAGTCTGGTTGAGCGCGGGCTCGAACTGGCGAGCAATCAACAACTCGGGGCCGCCCAATTGCTCTCCCAAGCGGCGCAAGCCGAGTCGCTTCCCAATCGTGAGAAACTTCAATCGGCTATAAATAGTTCCGCGAAACAATCTCCCATTGCCATCGCCTTAGGCGCTCCCTCACCGCATTTGGAAAGCCTGCCTAATCTTAAATTACCAAACACCGGTTCCGAGCCTTTTACGGAATTTGTGGTGCGACTGGAAAATCGGAACAAAGTGCTGGAACTCTTGCGCTCCTCGTCAAATCCTCTCGTGCAGGAACTCTTGCGTTGCCGCGCCTTGACCAACACCGTTCTTTTCCCGCCCTCTTCATCCGCCTCCGGACAGGCATTTGATGCAGCAATTTCAGTGACCGGACTTTTATCTGAGGAAGGCCGTCTGACGACCAGCTTGCGTGAGACATTGCTTACCCTTGCTACGGAAGCTAATCGTGGCGGCAACCCGCAACGACTCGAAGAAGCATTGCTCGACCTCATGTCACTCGGCCAGAGATTTAACTGGAGCCAACTAGGCGCGTTTGTCAGCCATATAGAAGACGCCAACACACTCCGCCTCCTTGCCAATCAAGTCCGCAAAGCCGGCGACCAACTGCCCATGCTTTTCTCCGCCGTGGAAATTTCCCGCCAACCCTCCGCCGTGTCTAAATATCTCATGAACTTTAGCCAGACCGGATTGAAGGATCTCGGTGCCAGCCTTCGTTTCAACGCAGGTGGAGTAAATGAACTATTGCAACGCAATCAACGCCTCTATCATTCCGATGCTCGCTCGCATCTCGCACAGTATAATCCCTTCGGCGCATTCTTTGATTTCACTACAACCTATTGCTGGCGGATGCCCTGGCTGGCAATGGCAATAAAATGGTTTTTCTATCTCGCGGGCGGATTCCTGGTCTCGGCCGCCGTCTATTCAATGCGCCCCGCCGTCTCAGCTTTGGAACAGCCATTGCAAGTGCGCGGCTTTCATGTTGCCCGCAAAATTTTATTTGCGCTCGGTTTCCTGCTCGTGGTCCTTGTCCTGAGTGAGCCGTTTCTCGCTCAGGACAGCCAGAAAGTGGAACTTCCCTTTCGACTGCATCTGCCCATGGCCGGCAGTGTGGCCCCTGCTGGAATCACCCAAGCTCATCCCTCGCTTATGAATCCAAGTCTAATAATCCCCCTCCTGTTGTTCTTCGTGATCCAGGGGCTCATCTACATCGCTTGCCTTGTCAAGCTCGCCGAAATCCGCCGCCAAAACGTGCCGCCGCGCCTCAAATTGCGGCTGCTGGAAAACGAAGAGCATTTGTTCGACGCCGGCCTCTACCTCGGCTTTGCGGGCACGATTGTTTCGTTCATCCTCGCTTCGCTGGTTGTATTCAAGCCGGGCCTGATGGTCGCCTATTCCTCTACGGCCTTCGGCATTGTCTTTGTTTCGGTATTCAAAATTTTCCACCTGCGCCCCGCGCGCCGGAAAATGCTCCTCGCCGCCGAAGCAGATGCCCAGGCTGAAACCGTCGCTTCCACTCCCGCGCGCTCATTCGCCACCACGCCATGAACCGAAGCATCCTCATCGTCATTTGCGATTTCCTGCTGGTCAGCCTGCTGGCTTTTTCCACGGTGGACATCAACAAGGTCGCCGACAATGGAGCCGCGCGCGAGGTCAAGATGGACATGGCGACCAATCAAATTGACAGCCGTCGGGACCTCGGTGACGTCATGCGGCTCGCGTTAAACGAGGAACGCAAAAATCAGGAACAATTGCTCGGCGAACTTGCCAAGACCCGCGATGCCGCCAATCGACAGGAAGCGCTGTTAAGCGAGCGCGACAAGCAAATCCAGACTTTCCAACAGCAACTGCAATCTCGCGAGCAACAAACGAAGCAGCTTCAACAGCAGCAAGCCAATCTTCAGCAACAATTCGCCACTGCCCAAACCAATCTCCAAACGTTGAACCAACAACTCCAAAGCACTTCCACGGAAAGCTTGATCTCGAAGGAGAAACTCGCCGCACTGGAAGCGGAAGCCCGCAAACAGGCGGAACAAGCCGCCTTGCTGAAAGCACAACTGGCGGAACTGGAGAAAAACAGCCAGGCATCTCAGGCTGAAAAACAACGCTTGGCCAGCCAACTCCAACTGGCGGAAGTCGAGAAACGCTCCGCCACCGAACTCGCCGCCCGCATGCAGGAGCAAGTCACAGCCGAGCGTGCGGAAAAAGCCACCCTGGCTGAAGGCGTCAAAGCCCTCGCCAGCAAATCAGGACAACTCGCCCAGGAAATTCGCGAGAACCGCCCCTTGGCACCTAATACGATTTTCAATGATTTCATGACCAACCGGGTCCAAGCCAGCTTCGCTGCCACCCATGCCGGCATTTTCGGCATTGAGTCCAACAAACGAAAAGAAACTGGAACCGTCCTGGTCTCCGATGGTGCCAATACCTATGCGTTGGGTCATGTGCAAGATACCCCTTTGATTTTCTGGAGTCCGGGCACGGATTGGGAGAGCCTTACCGGCACGCTCAGCCGTGGCACCGCGTCTGTCCCCATTCGCTCGCTTTCTTTTCACTTGCTGGACCCGCGCGTAGTGTTGATGCCCGTCACCGAAGCCCAAGCCCGAGAACTCGGCGGCAAGGTTTATCGCACTTCTGTCGCTCCGTTCAAATTTCAAGACGCCGTGCTCGTTGGCGCGCGCGAAGGTTATTACGGCGAATGCAAGTTTCAGATCGATACATCCACGCCACGCTATGTCAAAATGGATCGCAATTCTCTGAAGGGTTTATTCGGCAAATTCAATCCCTCAAGCGGCGATCTGGTTTTCAGCAAAACCGGCGAGTTGCTGGGCATCATGGCGAATGGCACTTATTGCATGATGATCCACAACTTCGATGCTGCGGCCACCTTCCAGTTCGGTCCGGATATTCGCGACCAACATACCGCGCAAACTCTGTCCGCTTTTTATTCGCGCATCATTGGGATGCCGTTCAAATTGCAGTAACCAGCAACAATTCGGCTACGCGGACAGAAAACCAAGCTGGTTTCTCAATCAAAAGGATTGAAAACAGCCCCGTCCCTTCATAGGGTGAATTCATGAACCCGTTTAAGCGATACTTTCTCTCAGCGCTCTTTCTCCTTGGAACCGCCATTGGCTCAGAGGCAGCGGAAACTTCCTACACCATCGCCGTCATACCCAAGGGAACCACGCACGATTACTGGCAATCCATTCACGCTGGCGCAGTCAAAGCCCAACGTGAATTACAGGAAAAAGGACTCAAGCTCGACCTGATCTGGAAAGGCCCCTTGCGCGAAGATGACCGCGACCAACAAATTCAAGTCGTGGAAAATTTCACCACCCGCCGTGTCAGCGGCATCGTCCTCGCCCCGTTGGATTCGCAGGCATTGGTGAAGCCTGTCGCCAATGCACAAAAGGCGAAAATCCCGGTCGTAATTTTTGATTCTGGGTTGAAGACCGATAAATATGTGAGCTTTGTCGCCACGGATAATTATAAAGGTGGCCAACTCGCAGCCGAGCGGATGGGCCAGTTGCTCGATGGCAAAGGCAATGTTATTATGCTCCGCTACGCCGTCGGTTCCGCCAGCACCGAGGAACGCGAATCCGGCTTCATGGATACCCTCAAAAAGAAATTTCCTGATATCAAAGTCATCTCCTCCGATCAACACGCAGGGGCCACTCGGGAAACTGCTTATCAAGCTTCGCAAAATCTTCTCAATCGTTTCGGTAAGGAAGTGAATGGCATCTTCTGTCCGTGTGAACCACCCACGGTTGCCATGACCAAAGCTTTGAAAGATATCGGCAAAGCCGGGGGCAAAGTCAAAATGGTCGGCTTCGATGCCGGCTCGCAATCCGTGATTGATATGAAAAATGGCGATGTCCAAGGCTTGGTTCTGCAAGACCCGGTCCGCATGGGTTACTTGGGAGTTTTAACTTTGGTAAAATATCTGCGTGGTGAAAAAGTTGAAACCCGCATTGATACCGGCGTCCACATTGCCACTCCCGAAAACATGACCGAACCGGATATCAAAGACCTCCTTTATCCTCCGCTCGATAAATACCTGAAGTAAGATGCCGTGATTCCGGCATTACCCATTGCAAAGAATGAAAGTCCGGCTCCCATCCGGAAAAATGTCAGCCTGCGCCTGCTATTGACCGCCTTTGGCCCTTTCTTTGGTTTGCTGATCGTAGTCGGATTATTTTCCGTCCTGCCGCAAACGAGGCCGTTCTTTCTCACTGGCGGAAACCTCAAAATCATCCTGACTCAAACTGTCATCGTGGCCATCGGCGCACTGGGCATGACCATGATCATCATCAGCGGCGGCATTGACTTGAGCGTCGGCTCCAGCATCGCCCTGACCAGCGTGGTCGGTGCCACCCTGCTGGTGCATAACGTCTCTCCGTTTTTCGTGGTCATTCTCACCATATTGGCTGGTGGCTTGATTGGATTTTTCAACGGCACCATTATCGCCGGTTTCAAAATGATGCCTTTCATTGTCACTCTAGGAATGATGGGCATCGCCCGCGGCACCGCCAAATGGCTGGCCAACAGTCAAATCGTTAATCCTCCTGAAACCTCCGTCAGCACTTTCATGGCTGCCAATGAACCCACTCAATTTTTTCCGTTACCGCCCGGCGTTTGGATTACCATCGGACTGGCCTGCGTCATGTCCGTCGTGATGCGCCGCACCGTTTTTGGCCGTTATATTTTTGCCATCGGCTCGAATGAAGCCGCCGCCCGCCTCTGCGGCATTCGCGTCCCCCTGCAAAAAATTATTATCTACACTCTTGGAGGTTTGTTCTGCGGCTTGGCCGGCCTGATGCAACTATCGCGACTCACTCAAGGCGATCCCACCGTTGCCGTCGGCCTCGAATTGGACATCATCGCCGCCGTGGTCATTGGCGGCGCAAGCCTCAGCGGTGGAAGTGGCGGTATTCTCGGCTCGATGATTGGGGCCTTAATCATGGCCGTGTTGCGTAGCGGCTCCAACCAAATGGACATCCCCACTTACATGCAGGAAATTGTCATTGGATTTATCATCATCCTTGCAGTAGGGCTGGATAAGCTCAGACAAAGACGGGCTTAATCCTTTCATTTTGCGCTTGCGACTCCGGGTAAATCGCAGGAAAGTAGTTTAGTCATCCGTAACGTAGAGAACCCTGAATCTATAGAGTTATGTCAACGCCCGAGAATCAGATTTCCCAAACCGCTCCCCTCGCCAACCTTGAAGAGTGGGATGATTTCGTGAAGGAACGTTATCCGGAAAACCTCGTTGGGACCAATCCCGATAAAAAGCAGGAGCAGTTCCGCGATTACGAAAATACCGCGCGCCCCACCGTGCGCGAATTTTACCGGCTCAATCATCGTCACCAGACTTTCGATTTCGTCCAAAACAAACGGCGCGAGTTTCTCGGTTTAAATCGCCGTCAAATGAGCATCTGGGAAGCCTTGGAATATTTGAATACGCTCGTGGACGACAGTGATCCCGACACTGACCTTTCGCAATTGGAACATCTGTTGCAAACCGCCGAGCAAATCCGCAAAGACGGCCGTCCCCGCTGGTTCATTCTTACCGGCTTGATTCATGATCTCGGCAAAATTCTCTGCCTCTACGGCGAGCCCCAATGGGCAGTCGTGGGCGATACGTTCCCTGTCGGCGCAGCCTATTCCGATAAAATTGTTTTCCGCTCTTTCTTCGCCGACAATCCCGACAGCCAAAACCCCCAATATCAAAAGCGCCTCGGCATCTACGAAGAAAACTGCGGCCTGGACAAGGTCAACATGTCCTGGGGTCACGACGAGTATCTGTATCATGTCACGAAGGATTATCTGCCCAAGGAAGCCCTCTACATGATCCGTTACCATTCCTTTTATCCCGCGCACCGGGACGGGGAATATGACTACCTCATGAACGATCAAGACCGCGCCATGTTTGAATGGGTGCAGAAATTCAATCCTTACGATCTCTACACCAAGAGTGCCGAGCGTCCCAACTTGAAAGAACTCCGTCCCTTTTACGATGACCTCATCAAGGAGTTCTTCCCGCCCGTCTTGAAGTGGTAGAATCTTCCAGTCCCCAAAAGAAAAACTCTCCCTTCTTCACAAAAGGGAGAGGTTGAAAACTTAGGCTAAAGCCCGATCAAATCTTCCAGCCTTTGCGATAATGATGCTGGATATATTGTTCAGCTTCCTTGCAATTCTTCGCCTTCATGTGCTTCGCGTCCCATTCAATTTTCTTGCCTGTGCGATAAGCCACGTTCCCGAGCAAGCCTGCTTCCGTCATCATGCCGCCATATCCAAAATTACATGTGGTAGGGCCGTTGGTTTTGATGGCATTGATCCATTCGGCATGGTGACCGATGGAATCAGGAATGGTTGGCGCAGGCGGTGTGAATCCCGCAAAATCCTTCTCCGGCAGCAACACATGTTTGTCGTAGTCGGTAAGCAACATTCCCTTGTCACCCACAAACAAAACTCCGTTGCCCCATTGTGGGAGTTGGTATGGCGGACGCTTGTCACCCGAATACCAAATCAATTTCACCGGCGGAGCTTTGTCACGCGCAGGATATTCGTAGCGAACAATCAACCACGGTGGCACGCAATCAGGATGCACTGGCGGACCTTCCGCTTCGACGGTGGTGGGAGCCTTGAGGTCCAACGACCAAAATGCCAGGTCCGTCATGTGACAGCAGAAATCGGAGAGGCAACCGCCACCGAAATGCCACCACCGCCGCCAGTTGAACGGAACATATTCCGGGCTGTAAGGCACGTAGTCCACGGGCCCCAACCATAGATCATAATTGATGTGCGCCGGCACCGGCACACCTGCTGGACGCTCCTTTGTCTCCCATGGAGAATTAACAAAGCAATGCACTTCCCGCACCGGCCCAATCGCGCCGCTACGAACCAGTTCCACCACGCGCCGATAATTATTGCTCGCGTGAATCTGGTTTCCCATCTGCGTCACCAGTCCGGTCTTGTGCGCCGTCTCCGCCACAATGCGCGCTTCGGAAATCGTATGTGTCAGCGGCTTCTCACAATAAACATGACGTCCGCTCTTCAGCGCCGCCACCGTTGCCACCGCATGCGTGTGGTCGGGCGTTCCAATCACCACCGCATCAATATCCTTTTGCTCCAGCATCTTCCGCCAATCGCTGTACAGCTTGGCCTGCGGAAACTTTTCCTTCGCCTTGTTCAGATTGTTGGAATCGATATCGCACAGCGCGACAATGTTTTCGCTCTGCACTCCCATCACATCCTGCCAGGCGCGACCCGCCGTTCCGACGCAG
>JAQGPC010000176.1 GCA_028293285.1 Pedosphaera sp. | reverse complement strand
AGCGGTCGTAGCTCCCGGTGAAAAAAGGGCCGCGACAAGTAATGAACGTTCCGTCCTGCGGAAAGTCCCAATATGAATTCTCGAGGCCGTAGTAGGAAGACTTCATGCACTTGGCACCCGTGAAGGCTGGCGCGGGGAGGTTGGTCGCCTGAACGCTCTGCTCGATGAAGTCCGCAATCGGCGTCGGATCGCGCAAACGGTGCGGATGATGGGCTCCGCCTTCCTTGATCATCACCGATATTCTTCCGCCAAACTGCTGATAGATATCTTCAATCGGGTTGGAAAACTTACCCAGCAGCGGGTCCAGACTCCCGCAAACGTGAAGCAAGGGCACGTCATGCCTGGCCAACTCGCCCACCTTGGCCAGAATGTCCTGGTTGCCGCCCGGATTATCCGCATAAATGCAGGTCACCTTGTCGGGATGGGCGGTGGCCCAAGTATAGGCGTATTCGCCGCCCCGGCTCATGCCGATGAAAGCGGGCTTTTTCGAAAGCCCGTGCTGTTCGGTGAGAAACTGATACCACGCATCCCACTGTGGCCCCGGTTTCAAAGTGGCATCAGCCGACGTGTAGGCGATGCAAAAACCGCGCTTGAGCAATTCAACTTCAGCTTGCGGCTGATGATCCCAATAACAGCCCTGCCAGGACCAAGGCATGCCCACGGCGGCGCGTTTCGGCACCACCACGATGCAGCGTCGTTGTCCCTGCGCCGGAGCCTTGACCCCGTTGCCTTCCCCTGCCGGCGCTTTGAAAGGCGTGATCGCGAAAGTCGCTTCATCCATCACGAAGTCGTAACGATCAAAGCCATGCCACGTCGTCTTCTCGCCCGTGAAGGATGAGCCCGGTTCGTCTGCCATCATCCGCTCTGGACTTGCGAGCAGCGGCCCCACGAGAATTGCCATGAAGACAAAGTTTATAAAACGGTTCATACGCTGTTCAGTTGGCGGTTTCATACATTGCTGGGAACTTTCAAAAGCGTAGCGGAAGGACGTGGCCATGGCCATCCCTTAAAGCGGGGGATTTGGTTGGACTGCGCAAACTGTTTCTTTACGTGAATAATCGTCTTGAGGGGAATGCACTGCAAACCATCATGCAATCCTGGATAAAATAAACGCGAAATAATGGGCTTTGGGCTTGTGAATAACTTCCGTTGCGGAATGTCATACCCGTACATTTGTATGGGTATGATTCCACTGTCCAGAAGGCAGCACCGACTTCTTTTTTACAATCTTCTTCTGTTGCGCTGGGGTGAATACCCCATACCTGAGCAGACCGTTTTTTGGTTAATACTTATCTCGTAATGATGGTCAGTTAGGTTCGGCGGCCCTGAGTGGGGCCGCCATTTTTTTGCGCTTAACGAAGAGGAAATAAATCCAATTTTCTGAAGAAAACCTCAGCACCTTCTGATTGCACAAGAATCTTTCCTGAGTGTGGAATGGAATTGGTTCCTGCCAATGTTTTATGGCCATTTACCTTGATGCCGACCTTATCGCCATCGCAGATGACTTCGATGGTATTCCATTCGCCGTGAGGTTTTTCAATTTCGTTTGGGCCACGAAAGCCTACTTCATCATTCCAAGGATTGCGACCCGGCCGGTCGAAGCGTTCAATTTTTGGCCCCTTGGTGACACCATCAACGGTTAAATAGGCCCCGCTGACCACAAGAATGTCGCCCGTGCCTCCTTCGATCAATTGGCATTCGATAGACTTGGGCCAGACATGGTCCTTGCCGCCTGCATGAAGCAGAATGCCGCTATCCCGCGCATTTTTCTCACGCGGTGCCCAGGTTTTATTCCCCCATTTGAACTCGGCCACCAAACGGTAATTAGAATAATCCGCCTTGGTCGCAAGATAGCCGTAGTGTTCTCCGCTAATTCGCAGAACACCATTGGTCATGGTAAACACTTTATCTGGATCACTGTTGGTGCCGAATTTTTCCAGAAAGGAATAAAACGGGCTGAGGTCTTTCCCATTCAAAAGGTGAACAGCGTTTTTTTCATCTTTAGCATTTGTCGTGGAACAAGCATTAAGAACGATGAGAGATATGAGTGTGATTACCAACGAGAGATAACGATAGGCGCGTTGCATTTGATTTGATTAGAAAGTCTGCGGGTATTACGAGCAAGAAATAAAATTCCCGCCATGTCGAGTATGTTGCTAATGTTTGGCAGCTTCCAAAAACTCATTTCCATTCTGCGCCTGAAGAAAGGCAAGCAAATCGAGCAGTTCGGACTTTGTGAGCGCACTGTCTAATCCTTCCGGCATAACAGAAATTGCCCCCGGAGTTATGGAGCGAATGTTTTTTTGGGGAATCCTCATCTCGGTGTTACCGGCGGTTTTAATAACAGTTACATCAGCAGTCTGGCCCGCAACTAATCCGGTATAAACAGCCTCACTGGTCTCTATGTGAAAAGGTTCAAAACCTGGAACAATTGCGCGCAAGTTCATGATTATCGTTCCAGCGGTTCGGGAATCGCCGCCCCATCTTTTCGCGGGTCCGAAGCCCCATAATTGACACCTTTCGAAAAATCTCGCATTACTGCCTGTCCGCCACCTACCGCTTGGGTAAAATCGCCTCGCAAATAAATATTATGCCCTTTGCTTTGCAGTTCCTTCCGAATTTCCTCCGGAATCCGGGATTCCATCTGCACATCGCAACCGCTAAACGTCATTTTTGTAAATCGCGGCGCTTCCAACGCAGCCTGGATGTTCAAATCATGATCCGCGACATTCGATACAAATTGTGCGTGCGCCTGTGATTGGTTCCAACCACCCATGATCCCGAACGCAATTCGCACTTCCCCCTTGCTCATGAATGCGGGAATAATCGTATGCAAAGGACGCTTGCGTCCTGCCAAGGCATTGGGGCTGGCTGGGTCAAGACTGAACAGGCCTCCACGATTCTGCAGCGCAAAGCCGGTTCCAGCAGCTACCAGACCGGAACCGAATGAAGAGTAGTTGCTTTGAATGAACGAGACCATGTTCCCCTCTGAATCCACCACGCAAAGGTAGGTTGTGTCATTGCCGGGTTCAGGCGGTGTCCCAGCCGCAACGTCGCAATTGGCCTGCTCTGGATGAATCTCCTTTGAGCGCTGCTGAGCATAATCCTTCGATAGTATTCCCGCCACAGGCACCTTGCTGAACTTCGGATCAGCTACATACCGCAGCATGTCGGCATACGCCAACTTCTTGGCTTCAATCATGACATGCAACGCATTTGCGGAATTCTGCCCGTATTTCGTCAACGGAAAATTTTCCATCAAATTCAACATTTCCAGAGCTGCTATCCCCTGCCCATTCGGCGGCAATTCATAAACCGTCCATCCATGATAGATGGTGCAGATCGGTTCCACCCATTCGCTGGAGTACTTGGCCAAATCTTCAGCATTCAGAGTCCCGCCCAAACTTTTTGAATATTCCACCAGTCGCTTGGCAATCTCACCTTCGTAGAATGCCTTCCGGCCGCGACTCGCAATTTCTTTGTATGATTTTGCCAGATCCGGATTGCGAAATATTTCACCAACTTCCAGTGGATGATCGTTAGGTAGATAAGTGTCTGTGGCATTTTTATCCTGGCGCAATAAATCTTCACTATCCATCCACACCACGCTGACAATTTCTGCGACGGGAAATCCTTCCTCCGCACAACGAATTGCCGGTGCCAGCACCTCTGAAAATTTCTTGTGTCCGAACCGTCGCAACATCTTGTCCCAGCCATCCACCACACCCGGCACCGTCACCGATTCAATACCCTTATTCGGCATTGCCGTAATTCCCTTGCCCTTCAACCGTTCTATCGTATGACTTGCCGGTGCCCAACCGCTCGCATTCATCCCGTAAAGTTTGCCGGTTTTGGCCTCGTAAATAATCGCGAACATATCGCCACCGATGCCATTCATCATCGGCGCCACCACACCCATTGTTGCGTTTGCCGCAATTGCCGCATCTACGGCATTACCACCATGCGCCAAAATCATCGCTCCGGCCTGCGATGCCAATGGATTTTCTGTCGCTACAATTCCGTGACGTGATAACACCATCGAACGTGCTTGCGACCGGTCTTGCGCGCGAACCGACAGCATGTGCAGGCTCAATGCCAGCACTAAGATGAATCTGAGTGCCTTCATTTATTTCGAAGCGTGATTATTCAAAAAATCCAACACCGTATTTGCCATCACCTTCACTCCCACGCTTAAACACTCCTCATCAATGTCGAAGTTGGGAGTATGGATGTCCGCCGTAATGCCTTTGGCTTTGTTGCCGCTACCGAGCCGATAAAGAAAGCCCGGCACCACTTCCTGGTAATAAGAAAAATCTTCTGCGCCCATTCGTTGCGTCACCGGGACTACTTTTTTGTCCCCCACTACGCGTCGCATTATCGGCAACGCTTCCTTGACCACAGTTGGATCGTTATAAACCACTGTAGTAATCGGCGTAAATTTAAGCTCGTAGGTCGCGCCATAAGCTTTGGTCACGCCATCCAGCGTTTCGCGGGCCAACGCTTCCACTTGCTTCCGCACATCTGCGTTGAACGTCCGCAATGTCCCTTCCATCTTCACCTCATCGGTCATGATGTTTCGCCGTGTACCGCCATGGATCGTGCCGATTGTCAAAATCACCGGTTCGAACGTATCAATCCGTCGGCTCTTAATTGCTTGCAAGGCCGTCACACACTGGGCCGCTACTACAATCGTATCAATTCCTCGATCTGGATGCGCCGCATGTCCCATTTTGCCATGCAAAACAATGTCCATGTTGTCCGCCGATGCCTGTGCTGGTCCCAAACAATATCCAATTGTTCCCGCCTCCAGTTCGGGGGACACATGCAATCCAAAAATCGCTTGTGGACGTGGGTTCTCCAACGCGCCTTCCTTGATCATCAAGGCCGATCCGCCCTCCTCACCCGGAGGCGCACCCTCCTCAGCCGGTTGAAAAACAAATTTAACTGAACCGGGAATCTGTTCGCGCATTCTGCTCAGTACCTCTGCCACGCCCAAGCCAATCGTCGTGTGCGCATCATGCCCACAGGCATGTTTAACACCCGGTGTTAATGATTTGTATGGCACGTCGTTCACCTCGGTGATCGGTAACGCATCCATATCCGCACGCACGGCCACCACGGCTCCGGGTTTGCCTCCCTTCAACAATCCAACCACGCCATGTCCGGCTACATTGGTTCTGATTTCATCAAATCCAAGCGCGCGCAAACGCTCGGCAACAATTCCGGATGTCCGCACCTCGCGATTCGACAATTCGGGGTGCATATGAATGTCCCGCCGTTGTGCGATTAATTGCGGACGCATGGCTTCCACCTTTTGCGCCACTTGAGCTTCATATCCCGCAAACTCGCTTGATTTTTCTGCTGCCCATGCTGGCGGTACCATCAAGAAAATGAGTGCTGTTAAATATAAACGTGCTATCTGTTTCATGAGGGGTTTCATTGAATGTGATTTGTGCGGGAAAGTCATCTCATAAATGATATGCATTCTCAAACGCATGCCATAACGAAAGCGTTGAAACGGATTCAATTCCCTGCTACCATGACCGCATAATTAATAGATAAGTCTATCCTTCATGAATACAATCCCCAATCAATTTTCTTCTCGCAGCAGACAACTTTCGTTGTTCATTGCAACAACAGTGCTTGCTGCATTGACCTTCGGGCTTTCCGGATGCCAGACCGCAAAGCCTGATGCCAATAAGCAGGCACAAGCCACAGGAGCCATTTCTTCAGCCACGAAGCAATTGGCTGCCACCAATGCCTCAATTGCAAAACCGGCTACTGTCCCCAAACGCTTTGCCTACACGCCGCGTCCTTATCCCGTAGATGAACGTGGCTTCTCGCCGGTGGATAAGGCTTTAGCCAAGGCGTATGCCCGTGAAGAGATGGTGACCGACGATGAAGAAGGCAGCCTCAATCCGTACGTGTTAAAAGTGATTTCCGGGTATCCACTTGATGGCACCTATCCGTATCATTGCAGTTGGAAGCCGTGGGAATACGACATTTACAACGGTGTCACACAGGACCTTTGGTATAAAGGCATGGTCGTAGCCAAGGCGTATCCTGACGGCTCCCGTTGCAGCTATTGCTGCGGTTATACTTTCGAAGTTTTTGTGCGCGCGATGAAACTACGCAATATACAGAAGGGCCTCGACCAAGATGATTTTAACGGCATGACTTTTAGCGACCTCTTCAATGCCCTTCAGCTCTGGTATATTGAAGGCAAGGGTGATTCGGAACAACGTGCCATCACTTCCTACGGATTAGGTTGTGCCGTAACCGACTTCGAAAAGGTGCGTCCTGGCGATTTCCTTAGTTACAGCACCACGCCACCGGGCGGTCACTCCGTGGTGTTCATTGATTGGACCCGTGACAGCACAAACAAAATCATTGGTTTCAAATATTTTTCCTCCAACTTGTCAGGCACGCATGGTGTGGGTTATGGCTCGGGCAAATTCAGCGACTCGAACCCCAATGGCAAAGGCATTCTCCGCAATTCGTTGCATATTGCCCGCGTGAAAGCGATCAAGGATTATGTCAAATTCGATCGTGCGGCGGTTCCGCAACGCAATGCCTATGCGCCGACGCAACCGGAACGCATCGTTTACTTACCGGCACCCGCTGAGACTGCCAAACCTGTCGCAGGCAAATAAACTAGATTGCGTAACTGTCAGTC
Organism: Pedosphaera sp.; assembly: GCA_028293285.1. Taxonomy (GTDB): domain Bacteria; phylum Verrucomicrobiota; class Verrucomicrobiia; order Limisphaerales; family Pedosphaeraceae; genus Pedosphaera. The sequence goes on along the minus strand of JAQGPC010000176.1, from coordinate 12,492 downwards.
GAACCTGTGCCGCGCACGTTGCGGACTTCCACTTCGATTGGCTGCACGTGGGTAATCATGTAAGTTCCACGGTGGGTATCGCGTTCCATGGGTTGAGTTCGCCCCCGTGTGTCAGTCGCTCGCGCCATCACGGTGTGACGACCAGGCTGAACGGGCGTGCGCCAGTGATATTCCCACAAACGCCACGCATATTTTACCGAGTCACCCAGGAGTTGCGCGGTCTGCCACGTCTTCGCCCCATCCACACTCACTTCCACTTTCGCGATTTCCGATTCGCCCGTCCAAGCCGCGCCGAACATCCGGTACACAGAGTTTGCTGGCACAGCTTCGTAAAGTGCTGGACGTGAAATTTCCGCTTTGACCTCCACTTCACTCACCGGCAGCAATTGAATGGGCATGCCATTATGCTGATTCCAGTAAGTATAATCGGACGTTTGCCAGTAACCACGAAAGGGTTGGTCTAATGTTAAAATACGGTTTAGCCATTTGACCGAAGCCATGCCATAATGCCCGGGCACGATTGCCCGCAAGGGATAACCATGCGCGGGTGAAATATCTTCTCCGTTCATTTGATACGCTAAAATCACTTCTGGACTCATCGCTTTCGCCAGTGGGATGCTGCGGGCGTAGCTAATTTTTCCGGGGGATGCTGGCTCTTTTTTAATTTCTCCACGGTCCGCTCCTTCCAACACCACTTCCATAGCTCCCGACTTAACACCGGCGCGCTTCAGAACATCTGCTAGTGGAACACCAGTCCACTCCGCATTTCCTACTGCTCCTAGTTCCCACTGCAAACCCATGACTTTTGGTGACAGAAAAATACGACTGTTGCCGGCGCATTCCATCACCATGGAAACGGTTCGGGAAGGCATGCTGCGCAATTTTTCATAACTCAGCTCAAAAGCTGGTTCACCGCATCCCTCAATCTTCAACTGCCATGTTTTCGGATCTGCTTTTGGCACGGGAAAATGACTGCGAACAAAGAATTGTTCGTTGGGAGTGATGGCGCTGCTCAGCGCAGAAAACGGAAACTCCAGGTTCTCCGGCTCTTTCTCGCGAATAATCAAGCCGGTAAATGGTTTCTCGCTTGCAGACGTTTCTGCTGATGTTCCCTGGTTTGGACTCGTGTTATTCATTACTTCTATGAAATTCTTGCTGACAATAGGCTTTGAATCCTCCTCAGGTCAAGTGCTCCAAAATCTAAGCAACATTCATTGGATGCTTATCAAGCGACGTCTTCCACGCGATAAATTTAAAATAGACTTGAAGCTGCGGAACTGCTTATTCATGGTCATGTTAAATTCATGAAAGTCGTTATTCAAAACTCGCTCCTTACACTGGTGCTTTTCCTCTTTGTCACCAGTTGCAGCACCAGCCAACACGCCAGATCTTCCGATAACGCACCACCAAACCAATTGAAGGCTGCGATGGCTGAAATTGACATTACCCCCCCAGCGGGCCACCGCATGGCGGGCTATTACGATGAACGCCTGGCCACGGGTACGCATGATCCTTTGAAGGCCAAGGCCATTGTGTTGCAACAAGGCAGCGAAAAGATTGCACTGGTTTTTTGCGATCTGGTTGGACTCTCCCTCAACATTACCACCAACGCCCGCGCAGCCGCGAGCAAGATAACCGGCATTCCCGTCTCCCACATCGTTATTGCTGCAACTCATAGTCATACCGGCCCGCTCTTTGATGATGTGCGTCGCTTTTATTTTCATAAAGCGGCAGTGGAAAAGTATGGCAAAGATCCTCAGGAAAAAATTTATTATCCCAAGTTTCTTGAAGAGCGCCTGACGAAGGTAATTGCCCAGGCTAATAATAACCTGACCCCAGCTGAACTGAATGCAGGCGTCGCCACACAGGAAGGCATTCCATACAATCGCCGTTATTACATGAAAAATGGCCGGGTCGCATTTAATCCCGGTCAACTGAATACGAACATTGTCAGTCCGGCCGGGCCGGTGGATCACGACGTTGGCATTTTAGAAGTAACGAATCTCAAAAAAAATAAAACTATCGGCGGTTTGACCGTTTTTGCCATGCACGCAGACACCATCGGCGGAACGGAATGGAGCGCGGATTATCCTTTCTTCATTCAACAGACTCTTCGAAAATCTTTTGGGCCAAATTATATTTCTGCCTTCGGCGCTGGCACTTGCGGTGATCTCAACCAAATCAACGTAAACGTCAAGGAACCGGTCAAAGGTTTTGAGGTAGCGGAAAGCCTCGGCAACCGCATTGGTAAAACAGTTCTAAACGCACAAAAGGATTTGCAACCCATCACACAGCCCACCTTGAGTGTGAAGGGCATCACTCTGCAGTTGCCGCTGCAAGATGTAAGCGCCGAGGATTTGGAAGCAGCACAGAAGAATATCTATCGTTTGGGCGATGATAAGCTTGATTTCTACGCCAAGGTACGCGCTGTGAAGGCGCTGGACCTCACCACACGCGGAACAAAAACGTGGCCCATGGAGGTTCAAGTTTTTCGACTGGATGCTGATACGGCCATCGCCTGTCTGCCGGCAGAAATTTTTGTGGAGTTCGGTCTGGCTATTAAAAAACAATCGCCATTCAAAAAAACCATCGTCATTTCCATTTGCAATGATCGTCCCTGTTATATTCCCACCCTGAAAGCGTTCAAGGAAGGCAGTTATGAAACAGTAAACTCCCGGCTCAAACCCGGCACTGGTGAAACTTTGGTGGAAACTGCGGTCAAGTTGCTGAAGGAATTGAAGGAATAGCCTCGTGCAAATCGCAGTTCTAAATACGCGAAAGCAGGCAATGACTTTGATTGAATTTCTTGTAGTTATTGTGATTGTAATATTACTCGCCTATTTGCTTTTGCCTGTATTAGTAAGCGGTGGTCCCTCAAAGATAGGTAAGGCCTTTACAGAAATGCAGGGTTTGGAAACCGCTATCAAACAATATAAAGCCACCTACGGTTATTTCCCAGTTTCCCCCAACGCTCTTGCTTCCGGTTCGTCCGATTTCACATTTGGGACATTCAATACCAGCGGGTCAGCAATAGGAGTTACCAATCCCTCCGGCTATCAGGCGAATAATTCCGAAGTGATGGCCGTCTTAATGGACATGACTCATTTTCACGATGGACTACCAACGGTGAATGCAGGCCATTCTAGGAACCCACAACAAATTGTTTTTTTTAATGCCAAAATGGTACCGGATGCCAAATCGCACGGTTTGGGGCTCGACGGTGTCCTTCGCGATCCGTGGGGGAATCCCTATATTATTACCATCGACTCGAACATGGATCATGAATGTCGCGACGCTTTTTATAAACTCGCGAACGTGTCAGAAAAAGATCCTGATGCGAATGGACTTAACGGGCTTTTAAGACCAACACCTCCTCCTTACAGTTCACAAACCAAAGACTCTTTCCATGCGAATGCCACGGTCATGATTTGGTCCCTTGGTCCTGACGGAAAAGCAGATCGTTCTCAGAAAGCGGATGCGGGGGTAAACAAAGATAATATCTTAAATTGGAAATAATATTTGCCATGAAACAGACCGTAATTTTCCTCACTTCACTACTCACAGCCTGCTTTGCCCATGCTGCAGTCGAAGGCCCGCTGACTCCTGAACAAGCCATCGCCTCTTTCCGGCTTGATCCCGGTCTCAAGATAGAATGCGTCGCCTCGGAACCAATGGTAGTTAGCCCTGTGGCTGTGGCATGGGATGAAAAGGGTCGCATGTATGTCGTGGAAGATCGTGGTTATCCGGTTGGACCCGGCAAAGGCAAGAAACCGGCGGGCCAGGTTGTGTTGCTCGAAAGCACCAAGAACGATGGCCATTATGACAAGCGTACTGTCTTTGTTGACGGACTCACTTTTCCCAACGGCGTCATGTGCTGGAAAGGCGGAGTATTTGTTACTTGCGCTCCGTATTTGTATTATTTCAAGGACACGGATGGTGATGGCGTGGCGGATGTGAAACAAATCGTTTTCAAAGGATTTCAAGATCTTTCCACCACCCAGCTCCGCGTCAGTCATCCCATCCTGAATGTTGATAATTGGATTTATCTCACTTCAGGACTTACCAGCGCCAAAGTTTCCTCGCCAATTTATACAAATCATCCAGTGGTATTCTGCAATCGCACCGACTTCCGTTTCAAACCGGATATAGATGAATTTGAACCCACAGCCGGAACGGCGCAGTTCGGTGCCACCTTCGACAGCTTTGGGCATAAATTCATCTGCTCCAATCGCAATCACAATCAAGTTGTGATGATGCAATTAAAGTATCTGAATCGTAATCACGAAGCGGCTTTGTCAGACATTGTGGAGGACATTCCGGACCATGGCGCTGCCTGCAAGCTCTACCCGCTCAGTGTCAATATCACCACTGCTGCTTCGCACACCGGCTTTTTCACTTCGGCGTGTGGCATCATGTATTATCGGGGCACTGCGCTGCCGGAGGAATATCGTGACAATTCCTTTACTTGCGAACCTGCGGGAAATCTTGTTCATCGCGATGTCATTTGCCCCACCAACTCCTCCTTTGTTGCCAAGCGTGCGCAGGACGGTGTGGACTTCCTGGTTTCGCCCGACAGTTGGTGCCGCCCGGTAAATCTCGCCACTGGCCCGGACGGTGCGCTCTATGTTTGCGATATGTATCGTAAAACCATTGAGCATCCCGATTATCTTCCGGAAGCGACGCGCAAAATAACTGATTTCGAAAGTGGAAAAGATAAAGGGCGCATCTATCGCATCACCTCGGCCAAATTTTCTACCAAGCCCAAAAAGTTTGACCTTTCCAAAGTCAGTTCAAAAGATCTTTGTAAAGAGTTGAATAATCCCGACGTGTGGTGGCGCACTACCGCCCAACGTCTCCTGCTTGAACGCCAGGACAAATCTGTTGCTTCCGCCTTAAGAAAACTGGTCAAGCATGGCAAAATTCCCGAAACCCGCGTGCTGGCTCTTCGCCTTTTGGATTCATTCGGCGTTTTGCAAAATGAACAAATTCTTGCTGGTCTCGCAGACAACAATTCGGGCGTACGGGAAAATGCCATTCAAGTGGCTGAACTTCGTCTGTCGAATTCACCAAAGTTGGCAGAACGCCTAGTCGCAATGGCGAATGATTCCAATCCCCGGGTTCGTTTTCAATGCGCCCTGACCTTGGGTGAGTTGAAGGATGCCAAAGTCATTCCCGCATTGGCAAACATCACGGAACAAAACACTAACGATCGCTGGACGCGCGAAGCCGTGCTCACGGCAGTCGAGCATCATGCGGATGAATTGTTACGCACTTTACTGGCTGGCAGGAAAGACAGCGAAGGGATGTCCACCATGCTCGTCGAACTTTGCCGGATTTTGGGCAACAGTCAAACACCGGAAAAGCTTGCCTCCCTATTAAGTGAAGTGACGGCTTCCAACTCAGACAATGACGCTGCCTGGCAAGTAGCTGCGATCACTGGCATTGCCGATGGAGCCCGCTCGCGCGGTCTGGTAACGACCAATCATTCTGCACTTATGAGCCTCGTTGCTGGTGATTCTGCGACCATTCAACAAACCCGTAATCGCATCAATGATTTGCTGAAACGCTCCACGGTAACGGTCAAAGATAGCAAGGAACCGCTCAGTCGACGTCTCGTCGCGGTTGGGTTGCTTGCTCAAGCCGATTTTTCAATCGCGGGGGCTACCTTGCAAAGTTTGATCGATCCACAGCAACCGTCGGAAATACAGGTTGCTGCCGTTCGCGGGCTTGGCCAAATGTCGGATGCCGCCGCCGGCACTGCACTGGTTCAGAAGGGGCGGTTTGGCGCTTACACTCCGCCCGTGCGCGATGCCGTGCTTTCAGCAATCATGAGCCAGCCACGCTTAATACAAACTTTACTAAGCGCCATTGAAGCTGGCGATGTTCCCGCCACGGCTGTTAACGAAGATCGGCGTAACCAACTCATGCGCAATAAGGATGAAGCCATTCAGGAGCGCGCCACTGCTCTGTTCAAGGATATGAAAGCAGGCGACCGAATGAAGATTTACGAAGAATACAAATCTGTCCTAACGCTTAAGCCCAATTCCAAAAATGGTCATGCCATTTTTACGAAGACATGCACCAGTTGTCATGTTGTGTCCGGCGAAGGAAATACAGTCGGGCCTGACTTGACCGGAATTCGCAATCAGCCGGGCGAAGTCCTGCTATTGCACATCATCATTCCCGAGTATGAAATCATGCCCATCTATACTTCTTACAATATCGAAACCAAGGATGGACGCGGCCTGACTGGATTGCTGGCGGCTGAAACTCCCTCCAGCATCACCCTTCGCCAGGCTTTGGGCCATGAGGAAGTCATTCCCCGTTCCAGCATAGCCACCATGGCTGCCAGCAGTCTTTCGCTCATGCCTACCGAGTTGGAAAAAACCATGAGCAAACAAGATATGGCTGACTTGATTGGTTTTCTCAAGGGAATGTAAGTCTGAATATTTTGGCGATGTGAAATCTTAACGTCTTGTAACTGGCCATGCGCGTGGCTACTCTGCGCTCATCAAAGACAGCATCGACCAACCGGTAAAAAGTTCAGGAAAAACTAATGCCGCCCATCAGGCAAATGCAGGTCTCCTTCCTACTCTAGGCCTGTTCACAACCATCATGATGGTCGTTGGTGGCGTAATTGGTTCTGGTATTTTCCGCAAAGCCGGAGTAATGGCTGGCCAGGTTGGCTCACCCGAGTTGTTGCTAGGAGTTTGGTTGCTCGCCGGAATCATCACCCTCTTCGGTGCTCTGACCAATGCAGAGATTGCCGGCATGATTCCGGAAACTGGTGGTCAGTATGTTTATTTCGATCGGATGTTCGGACCGTTCGTTGCTTATCTTTATGGCTGGGCAGTTTTTGCGGTTATCCAAACTGGTTCGATTGCCGCTGTCGCCTACGTCTTTGCCGAATACGCCACGCAATTTGTCAAGCTACCTGAATTCAGCGCTTCCGTGGCCGCACTTGCTATTCACGTGCCTTTTATTGGTGACGTCACGCCGCTCAAGGATATAGGAACGAAAGGGCTAGCTGCGGTTCTCGTGATAGGACTCACGGCGGTGAATTATATCGGTGTTCGGTTTGGCGGCGTGATCCAAAATATTTTCACTATCGCCAAGGTCATCGCGATGGGACTTTTATTCCTCGGTGCATTTCTTCTGCCTACAGGTGGAAGCGTTACCAACCTGACAACCAATAGCACGATCATTCATCCCACTGGGCTCATGCTCTTTCTGGCACTGGCCGCCGCCATGCAAGGCGCGTTTTGGGCTTATGATGGCTGGAACAAGCTCACCTACATCGCCGGTGAAGTGAAAGAACCGCAACGCAACGTCCCGCGCGGGCTTATCATTGGCATGCTAATTGTGACTGCCATCTACATGCTCATCAATTTGGCTTACGCTTACGTCCTGCCTATTGATGTCATGGCAAAATCCAAATTAGTCGCAGCCGATGTCGCGGAGAAATGTTTCGCGGGTGGTGGGCGATGGATTGCCGCTGCGGTGATGATCTCCACTTTCGGCACAACCAATTCGATTATTCTCGCCAGCGCACGCGTTTATTTTTCCATGTCGCGACGGAATGTGTTTCCAAAATTCCTCGGCACGGCACATCCCAAGTTTCACACGCCTGCCGCATCGTTGATTGTGCAAGGCATCTGGAGCGTATTGCTATTGTTCAGCGGAACATTCGACACTTTGACCGATACGTTGATTTTTGTGAGTTGGATTTTTTACGCAATGAGTGCTTACGGGGTGTTTGTACTGCGAAAAAAGGAGCCGGACACACCGCGTCCTTATCGTGTGCCGGGTTATCCTTTGGTGCCTTGGCTTTTTATCGCGTTTGCGACGCTTTATCTGATCCTGACTATTTATAACGACGTGGCCACCTATCGCGACGCCATGGCTCACGGCAAGCCGGCCTTCATCAACTCAGCTTTCGGCGCGATGCTGGTCCTGATTGGCACGCCTATCTATTGGTTTTACGCGCGAAGAGCTAAAATGCTCAAGGGCTCAAGCAGTACCACAGCCATCTAGCATTTGGCCGGAGAATGGAAACCAGAGTGTGTACGCAGAAAGAGACGTCCTTGAGGAACGTCTCTTCTATAAATGGACTGTGTTGATTATTCCTTCTTGTCAGATTTACTTTCGGAACCTTCCACGATTTTGATCTGTTCAGGACTGGTCACGATAATTTCAGTGTTGCCTTGGTAATCGACAAATTTTCCGGTCACGACCACTTCCTTCCCGACCAATTTCTTGATCTCGGGGAATTTGGCGAAGTTATCACTGTTGACCAAAGCTGTCATGGCGCTTTTATAATCGGGATCAAAGTTAAGAATGATCCTGGTATAACCCTTGGGTTCGAAAACACCACTCACCGTTCCTTTGAAGGCACCGGCTTTATCTTTGTTCTGGTGACCGTTTTCAAGTTCATGGGCATCAAAAGCAGTTTTGTACACTTCATCGGTTTTAGTGATAGAGCCAAATTTAGCAGTCTTGGAAGCTGCTTCACCTTGCTTTTGTTTTACCGCTTTCGGGGTTTCACTGGTTTGTGATTTCGATTCCTTCTTCTCGGATTTTTCTGATTTCGTTGAGACGGCGGTGGAATCTTTCTCTTCAGCGCGAGTCACACTGGTGACGAGGACCATGGATGCGACAATCACCGGGAGGATTTTGATGCTTAACATAGGTTTATAGTAAAGCCATGTTTACGCCGATAACTCTCCTGTGACAAGCCGTATCAAACGAACTTTCAATTTTCGTGAACGCGTCGACAGCACCTCCTGCCAATACCCCAAATTGCCACGGAACAATACCCCAATGGCATCAAGTGATATGACGAGCGAACTTCTGGCGGCATAAACCGTGGATACAGCCACTTCGACAATGAAGCCAAACGCATAACCAATTAGGGTTCAACAATAACTAAAAGATCAAACAAGGAATAAATTATATGGCAAAAAAATCTGTCTTCGGACTCGTTAGAAACGAAAATACCGCTTCGGAAATTGTCGAGAGCCTGCAATCGGCCGGTTTTTCTAATAACGACATTTCCGTGCTTTTCCCCGACAAGACCGGCACGCGGGACTTTGCTCACGAAAAAAGCACCAAAGCTCCTGAAGGAGCCACGACTGGCGCAGGCACTGGTTTGGTGGTTGGTGGCGCATTGGGGTGGATTGCTGGTATTGGCGCTCTGGCGATTCCAGGCATCGGGCCTTTCATTGCTGCGGGACCGATCATGGCAGCGCTGAGTGGCGCAGGCATTGGCGCGGCAGTTGGCGGGATTGCGGGCGCCTTGATTGGCATGGGGATTCCGGAATATGAAGCCAAGCGTTATGAAGGTCGCATCAAAGAAGGAAATATTCTTATTTCCGTCCATGCAGAAAATTCCGATCAAGCCAGCCGGGCCAAGGACATTCTTGAGCGCAGTGGCGCCGAAGATATCGCAACTGCCAGCGAAGCCGGCGTGAAGGGCACGGACACGACCAAAAAAACCGGCAAGCGGACAACTACTGAACGCGCTGCTGGCGAACGGACAACGTATGAAGTTCGTCCCGAAGGGGAAGTCCGGCGCGAAGATACCGACAAGTATTAAGCACTTTCCAACAACAGTAGATTACCCACAGAGCGGCTTCATTGCCGCTCTTTTTTACGTACCAACTTCTTGCGTCCCTCTTATTTGAAACACGAGAGGCAGTATCTGTGTTCACTGAAAATCCTGCTCGCGCCGGTTTTAGCAATTTGTTAAATCATCCTTACATGCCGAACACGATTGAACGAGCCCGAGGATGGAAGTTGCGGCTGACCACACTGCTGTTACCTCCCGCCGGACTAGTGATGCTATGGCTCGACTCATCTCATCTTGCAAAGAAATTTCTAGGGACTCTTGGCATCCTCCTCTACTCCATCCCCTATTCTCTTTTAATCCTTTGGTTGCTTCTCCAATTTACCAACCTGCAATTGGAATGGCGTGGCGGTTTTCCGCCCGTGCCAACCTATTCGAAAACTTTGCCGAACTACGATGCAGTTGAACGACATCGCGCCGCACAAGCCAGCCCCAATGTTGTCGCTCCTGCCTCCAAGGCTCAGCCCGCTTACTGGACAGATTTTCGCGGGCCTCAACGCAACGGTCATTACGATGAACTGCTGGTTATCACGAACTGGCCAGCAGCCGGGTTGCGTGAGCTTTGGCGTCAGCCCATTGGAGGTGGTTACGCATCTTTCGTTATTGCTGAAGGATTGGCATTTACCATCGAACAGCGACGCAATGAGGAGGTTGTCACGGCTTATGATCTACAGACTGGACGTGAAATTTGGACGAATGGATGGCCCGCGAATTTTCAAGAATCCATGGGTGGCGATGGCCCGCGCGCGACGCCGACTTATCACGAAGGAAAAATTTATGCGCTTGGAGCAGAAGGAGAATTGCGATGTCTTGAGGCCGCGACCGGCAGGCGTGTCTGGTCAAAAAATATTCTTGCCGACAATGATGCGGTAAACATTGCCTATGGCATGGCCGCGTCTCCGTTGATTGTGGATGATAAGGTTATCGTTCAGCCTGGTGGATTAAGTGGCAAGTCCGTGGTGGCTTATAATAAAACGAACGGTGAGCCAGTTTGGAAGTCCTTAAGCGATTCCGCTGCTTACAGTTCTCCCATGCTGGTAAATCTTGCGGGAGAACGGCAATTATTGATTATCACGGAAACTCGTGCGGTAGGACTGGAAGTTGAAACCGGCAAATTACTTTGGGAACATCCGTGGGTGGTGAAGTTGAATAATCGGAACATTGCTCAACCCGTTATTTTTAGCACCAATCGATTTTTTCTTTCGGCAGGTTACGGCACAGGTTGTGAGGCTGTAGAGGTTTCGAAATCAGGGCTTAAATATTCTGCCCGGACAATATGGCAGAATAAATTTTTAAAGAATAAATTCACCAGTTCCATTTTCTACAATGGTTATATTTATGGGTTGGATGAAGATATCCTCACCTGCCTTGATGCCGCGACCGGTGCGCGTCAGTGGAAGGATGGCCGTTATGGGTACGGCCAAATTTTACTAGCAAATGGGCATCTTATTGTTCTGAGTGGCGAAGGCGACTTGGCTCTTGTCCGAGCCATTCCGGAACGGCACGAGGAAGTGGCACGTTTTTCCGCCATTCATGGCAAAACCTGGAACTATCCAGCCATCGCACACGGCAAATTACTGGTGCGAAATGCTGTTGAAATGGCTTGTTTTGATTTGCTGGAAAAATAAATGCCAGGCTTAAGTGGTTTACCATTGAAAGCCCGCTTTTTCGCGTAAATGAAAAAACATTGCGTACATTGGCTTCCTCCTTCACATTATCCGTATTGCTGTTGGAGAGATGGCTGAGTGGTTTAAGGCGCACGCCTGGAAAGCGTGAGTACCTAAACAGTACCGTGGGTTCGAATCCCTCTCTCTCCGCCAGTCTTTACTTCATCCAATAGATTCAAGGGTTTCACCACTGTTTGCGGATTGCGAAAACACGCAAACTATATGTAAACTATAGGTAATGGGCTGAAATGAGCATTATTGTTCAATACGCTGCTAACATTGGGCAGTTTGCAAGAAGCTTGCGATTGACACAAAATGCAGGGGTGAATACTTTTCCGCAATGAGAGCCCTCCTTTGTTTGTGTATTTTCATGCCATTATTGTGTGCTGCTCAGATTTACGATACCAACAATGTGAACGTGCAAACGTTTGTGGGGTCGGGCTTCTCTGGTCTGGTTGATGGGAACGGAACTCAGAACATGTTCAATAATCCAAAGGCGATTATTGCCGATTTATCATCAAACATTTTCGTATTGGATAAGGGTAATTCAGTTATTCGCAAAGTCACACCCGCTGGCGACGTAACAACTTTCGAGAATAGCGGAGTGCTTCAAAATTATAATTACTATCTTGATCGGCTTTCGATTGATTCACTTGGAACGCTCTGGACGACGACTGATTACTGGGCAAACTTTATTCAGGTGTATCCAGACAGAAATTACAACGTACTCTCAATGAAGGCTTACAATCCAGCCATTCAATCTGCCTATGGTTTTTGCGTTGACTCTCACAAGAATAAATATTTCACCGATTCACTCGCCAATAAAATTTATCTTTGGGACACGAACGGGGTTATTAGCGTTTTTGCCGGTTCTGGCAATAGTGGAAATATTGATGGCAATGGGATATTTACGTCCTTCAACGGGCCTACATCCATTACTATTGATGCAGCGGACAACCTTTACGTCTGGGACTCATACAACCAATTAATTCGACGAATTACCCGCAGTCGAGATGTAATCACTATTGCAGGCGCATTGCAGCAGTACGGCGACCCGCAAGATCGGGACGGGGTTGGAACAGGCGCAATCATAAGCACTGTTGAAAACATGGCTGTTGATGCGTCTGGAAATCTAATCCTAACATGCGGAAGATGCGTCCGAAAAATATCCCAAGACCTCGCAGTAACCACTATTGCGGG
>JAQGPC010000135.1 GCA_028293285.1 Pedosphaera sp. | reverse complement strand
TCGTTTGGGTTTCAACATGGCCAGTCAAAGCTCCTTCCCAAGAAACTTAACCCGCTATTGCTTGGCCAGCCATTACCGATTTAATAATTCAAAAACCATAAACGGCTGAAAAGGCTTTTCTGACGGTCCTATTTCCCCGGGCTGAAGCCACGGGGTTAATGAGAGCACGACCTAAGTAGCTTAACCTCAGGAAAATAGCTCTTTAATCGCCTTCCCCTGCCCGTCCCGCGTGACATAAAACGGCCGTTTCTCGATTTCGTAGCTCAACTTGGGTGAAATTCCCATCGCGCGATAAATCGAGGCATGCAGATCTTCAATCACCACCCGGTTTTCGATGGTCTTGCACGGGCGTTCATCCGCCGTCTTGCCGTATAGAAAACCTTTCTTCAATCCACCGCCGAACATCAACACGCTGCCCGCATCGGTGAAATGCCGGTGCATCCCGTAATATTTCATATCATTGATGACATCCGGCACCACCACCTGGTTTTTTACCAGGTTTTCCGGCTTTCCTTCCATCATCATGTCGCGGCTGAACTCGCTCGCGAGCACGATCAGTGTCCGATCCAGCAACCCGCGTTTTTCCAGGTCCAACACCAATTGCGCAATCGGCGCATCAATCGCCTTCTTCAAATCCACCAGCCGCGTATGCCCGTTTTCGTGCGTGTCCCAATTCACGAATGGAATATATTCCGTCGTCACCTCGATGAATCGCGCTCCCACCTCCGTCAACCGCCGCGCCAATAAACATCCCAGTCCAAACCTGCCGGTGTTGTATTTGTCATAGCTCTCCTTCGGTTCAAGCGAAAGGTCAAAAGCCTTCGACGCCGTGGAACTCAACAGACGATGCGCATTATCCATTGAACGCAACAATGACTGTTGCTGATAATCACTGCCGTATTGCCCAATCGGACTTTTCTCCACCAGCTTCTTGTAAAACTTGTTGCGGTTCTCGAAGCGCGATGGGCTCATGCCTGCCGGTGGACGCACACTCTCCGCCGCCTGTTCAGGATTGGAAATAACGAACGGTCCATGTTCACTGCCGAGAAACCCGGCCGTATGAAACGCCTTGAGCTCTTCCCCTTCGCCCAAATCAAAACGTTGTCCGATGTCAATGAACGCTGGCACCGCCGGATTCAACGGCCCCAGCGTGCGCGCAATGAACGAACCCAAATGCGGCGCAGCCACCGTCTGCGGCGGCGCATAACCGGTATGCCATTGATATTGATGGCGCGAATGTAAAATAAACCCGAGATCGCCCGCCGTGTACGAACGAATCAACGTGGCCCGATCCATCACACTCGCAATCTTCTCCAGCCCTTGTGAAAGCTTGATATTATCCACCGCCGTATCGATTGCCGGGAACGTCGAGAGCACCTTGTTCGAGGCCAGACCAGCTTCATAAGGCGTGTAACGCTTGGGATCGAACGTCTCCGTATGTGCCATGCCACCACCCATCCATAACACGATGACCGTGTCCGCCGTGGGCTTGATTTTCTCTTCCTCTGCAGCCAGCAATTGGCGCGGATAACCTGCGGCCAACGCTGACAACGTCGCCACACTGGCGGTCTTTAAAAAATCTCTACGACTCCACTGGTTGCTTGTCTTCATAGGCTTAATAAATTAATTGAAACTCCGGCAACATGGTCACCGACCACAATAAATCTTCCACTCCGGCGGGTTGAATCGGCTTCCCAACAACCTCTCCTGCCAATTTCAATTCTTCCCCGGTCGGTTTGCGACCCAGGGCTCGGACATAAAGGCGCGATACCAAATCCTTATCCGAAGCCTCTGCCATCAATTTCTCCGAGCCGCGTTTCATTAATTCGGAGAGTTCACGTCCATTGGTCAACTCCAAGGCCTGCAATGTGGTGGCAGCGGAAAGTCGTGTCGTAACCACCTGCTCGCGATTGGGCCGTCCCAGTGCAACCTGCAACGTATCCGCATTCACCAGCGCGGCCCGCACCTTGCCGAAGTTTTCAGGTGCAGCCATCGCAGCCTTAAATTGTCCTTCCAAACTCCACGGGGCAGTTGAAATAGTTCCCAACTCAGCCGAAGTAGCTGACCAACCTTTGGCAGCAAAGGCAGGTTTATCCCAGCCTTTTACTTTATTGGTGGACCATAACCACGAAGCATCCGTGCCGAAGTCCATGACCTTGCCCGGCGCGCGTAGGTAGGCATACATAAAAAGCCCCGCTGGATTCGGCGCATCCCCATCATTCGTCGCTGCAATTGCAAAATAATTTGTCCCCTTTACCAGATGCTTGCGCAGGTCGATAAGATTCATCTGCGCATAATTCTTACCAGCACCAGCCTTCTTTCCATTGACGTAAAGTATGTAGCTATTGTCCGTGCTCGCGATGGCCAGCGCCGCCTTGGGCAATGTCTCCAGCACCACCGTTTTGCGAAAATAGACTGTCCCCGGTTTGGCCGCCGTGATTGCACCGGCATTATCCCAAATCCATTTCGCGGCAAACGGAGCATCGAGATTTTTATTGGTCATCCCAATAGTATAATCAATCTGCGCAGCCGGTTGTTCATACCAAATGCCAGTAACTGCCCCAAGCGCATCACGAAATTGTTCCGCCGACATCCGGCGCACCAATGGCCCGCTAAAGACATAATCCTGCTTGCTCTTCTCGTCGATGCTGACCGCTGGCATCTGGTAGGCGCGCGAGGTCAGGATGCGTTCAATGGTTTTCTTGACGTTGTAATTGTTATCGGCGAGGTCTTCCGCCAACCAATCGATCAAATCGGAATTCCAAGCTGCCTTTTCCATTTCATCCACCGGTTCGATCAAGCCGCGTCCCATGAATTTTTCCCACAACCGGTTTACCAGTGTGCGCGTCAGTCTCGCGTCCTGCCGTTCCGTAATGATGCCCGCGAGTTGTTTGAGCCGGGTCGCTTTGTCAGCTTTCGGATCAATGGTGCCCAACTCTGGATAAATGAATTTCAAGTCCGCCTTCTTGCCCGTCGGCTTGTCGCAATGCACCATCTCCAACGCGCCGTCTGCGTAAATGCCCGCCAGCCCGTATGCATCCGCGAGCGTTAGGTCATTGATGAAACTGTCATGGCAGGAAGCGCATTTGAGGTTCACCCCCATGAAAACCTGCGAGATGCCTTGCGCCGCCTGCATCTGCGGCGTCTGACTGGCATTCACCGCGCCGCGCCAGACGATTCCTTTTGTAAAACCTTCTGACTCCGGCGTTGGATTGATCAACTGCGCGACAAACTGGTCATACCGCATGTTCTGTGCCAGTGCCGAATAAAGCCAGCCCGTGATTTGCTTCCGCCCGCCATCAATGTAACCCGTCCCGCGATAATCATTCCGCAACATGTCGTTCCAAAATGTCATCCAATGCTCGGCATAGTTGCGACTTTCCGCAAGCAAGGTTCGCACGAGTTGCTGGCGTTTGTCGGGCCGCTTGTCCGCCGCAAAAGCATCTAAAGCCTCCGGTGTCGGCAGCAATCCAACTATGTCCAGATAAACCCGCCGCGCGTACACACGATCATTTACCACTTGGGCAGGTTTGATTTTGTGCGCGGTAAAGTATGGTTGCAAAAAACGATCAATAGGATTGGCCTCCTTGCCTGCCGGAACTTCGGGCCGCCTTGGCTTCAAGTTAGCCGGCTCCAGCTTGCCAAACGTCACGCCCGTATCCCATTTGGCTCCCTGGTCAATCCACGCCCGCAACAGGCCAATCTGTTCCGGCGTCAGTTTGGAACCCTTTTTGGGCATGATGCTGTCCGGGTCAAAACCGTGCACCAATTCAACGAGGTAACTCTCCGCGCTTTTTCCCGGAACAATCGTTGCTCCGGAATCTCCGCCCTTTAATAATGTTTCGCGCGTATCGAGCCGCAAACCACCCTTGTCCTTGCCTCGGCCATGGCATTTGATGCAACTCGCCTCAAAGATGGGTTTGATTTCCTTGGAGAAATCAACAGTGTGATTCGCTGGTGGTGGCAATAATTTTGCCTGTTCCGGCGTAATCTTCGCCGGGAGCATGGCACAACTGCCAATCCAGACAGCCAATGTCAATATGGGGAAATGGAATCGCATCTAGGTTAACTCTAATAAAGAGCGTCAAAAATTTACAGGAAAAGTTTACTGATAATCATCCCAAATTGGGGATATGTTAATAGACGTTCTTCTTGAAAGGGACATTCACTCAAGCAACCCCGAGCCAGGCAAATGAACGAAGCCGCATTAAAAGAAATATCCCGCCTGTAAGAGGCGGGATGAGGTAAAGATTAGGCGTCCCAGAAAACAGCTTTTAATCACTGCTGGCAACTAACCGTTCGTCCCCGAAGGCTTAACGCTGATTTGCCGGAACGTTCGGGTTACTGTAATTATTTGTATTGGCGTTGTTCCAGTTTGGCGGAGGAGTAGTTGTGGCGTCAAGACGACGACCAGTGGGACTGCCAGTTGGGGTAACACGGTTATCATTATTGATTACACCGGCAGCACCAGCTTGGGGCATATGGGGTTTCAGCACGAGGCTGTTTACGACCTGTCTGACCCCTTCGGTACTCTGGGCAATTGCCGAAGCCTTATTCTTCTGGTCGGCCGTATCCACAAAGCCACTCAGTTGAACAATGCCGTCATACGTAACTACGTTTACATCGGGGTATTTGTAAACCGGGTCATGCGATAACGCACCATTCACCCGGCGGGCAACCATGCGATCATCTATATACCGTCCTGCGGTCCGGTCGCCGTGAGTTTGACATCCGGTCAGTCCGGTAAATGCCATGGTAGCACCGAGACAGACGGCCAACATCGTTCGTTTAGGGTTCATTTGCATAAGTTCACCTGTTATTTTCTATTTCCCCCAAAAGATAACTGTCCACTAGTTGGCTGCCATGGGGTATTTCCCTGTAGATTATAGTGTTTTTACTCATAGGCCCTTCCAAAAGATTTATCCATCATGCCTTCGCCCTAACCTGCATGGAGATTTAGTAATGCTCTGCTGGTTTCCGGTTTAAGTTGGGAGTAGCCGGGCTGATTACGCATGGAAGAATCGACGCAAAAAAAATCCATTCTCTGGACCCGCCTGAGCAGCATGGCTGTGGCCGCGATCGCGTTGCTCTATGTTTTTCGTCACGTTGATCTGGCTGAACTGAAACAAGCCTTTCTCCATTCACGTCCGGGATGGCTGATCGCTGCCATCGCTGTTTATGGAGCTGCGTTCCCACCTGCCGCCTGGCGCTGGCATCTCATGCTGCGGTTAACTGGCAACGCCGTTCACTTTACCGCCACTATGATCATGACCTTGATCGGTCACTTTTTTTATACTCTCTTTTTTGGCGTGGCCGGTGGTGACGTGGCTAAATCCGCACTCTATGCGCGCTGGTACCGGTTGCCGCTTCCTGAAATTCTGGCAGCAGCGCCGCTGGATCGTTTGCTCGGCTTGGGTGGATTGATTTTCTTCCTATTGCTCGCGTTTGGATTGGCGGCTTTACATGGAGCGTTCCTTCATTTGGAAGCGACCTCCCTGCGTGTGCCAACGGTGTGGGTCATCGTAACTCTTGCCCTCATTTTATTGGCTTGGATCGCGCTCAAACGCTGGGGTCATGGTTCTGGAGTGAGCCGATGGCTGCATGCGCTCTCTTATAGTGGCAAACAAATGATAGCTTCCTGGTCCATCACCTGGCAGGGGTTGCTTTGCGGCTTTCTTGTGCAAGTGGCATTGGCTGGATCGCTTGCCTTATGTCTTCAGGCGGTCAGCCATTCCGCGCTGCCTTGGGGGCAGTTGCTTTGGACTTTTCCCGTCATCTCCATTATTAGCGCCGTTCCCTTCACCGTCGCGGGTCTCGGCTTCCGTGAAGGAGCCGCCCTGGCATTGCTTGGACTTTATGGAGTTTCGGCAGCGGACGCAGTTGCCGCTTCGCTGCTCACTTTGGTTGCCCGACTATTTTGGGCGGCTGTGGGCGGGACTGTCCTCTGGCGGGAACAAAGATTTCAGTCATCACAATCTCCCCTCCCAAAAACAATTTCCGCAATCATTCCCACCCCCAACGAATTACATACCCTTGGTGAAACCATTCAGCGACTTCGCAACATTCCCGAAATATGTGAAATCATTGTCATGGACGATGGCAGTCAGGATGAACTCCGCAAGATCGCAACCCAGTTGGATTGCCGGGTAATTGCCAGTCCTTCCGGACGCGAGCTACAATTACGATTGGCTGCAGTTCAGGCGATGGGTGACGTCATTCTTCTGTTGCATGCCGATATGTGGCTGCCTGCGAATGCAGGAAAGGCGATCATGAATTGCTTGCGAGATGCACACGCTGCCGGAGGTGGATTTAGCAGACGCCTTACCGGAGATCAGGAAATATTTATCCGACGTAAAATCTTGGAAGAATTGGATAATGCCATTGATACGCGGCCTAAAGAAAAGTGTGATCTTTATCGCTGCCTGCGGAAAAAAGGCCGGCTTGTCCTCGCTGATGCCATCGTAATTAGTTCGGCGCGCTCGCTATAAGAAAGCGTGTTAAAAAACGTTAAACTGCAGTGCCCGGAGGTTTGGCTCCTGCCTGTCCGATGGCTCTGCGAACCTCGACCATGAATTCTTCGTAATTGATAGGCTTCTGAA
Organism: Pedosphaera sp.; assembly: GCA_028293285.1. Lineage (GTDB taxonomy): Bacteria > Verrucomicrobiota > Verrucomicrobiia > Limisphaerales > Pedosphaeraceae > Pedosphaera. Next base: position 18,605 of record JAQGPC010000135.1, on the reverse strand, counting down.
AAAAAGCGACTGCGCCGGACGAAATGGATTTTGGCTTGTACTTGGCCGGGTCGCCGGAACTAATGATGATAACTGGTATGCTGGCTACTTCCTCAAATCGTCGCAACCAGGTCATGATGTTAAAACCATCCCACTGCAAACCGGAAGTGCCCACGTCGGGAGGGAAATTGATATCCAATACGATAATATCAGGCTTGGCTTGGCGTGCCAAACTTACACCCGCAGCCCCATCCACTGCAGTGAGAACTTCGAAACCACTGGCTTTCAACTTCAAATCGAACGCCTTAAGCACAACCGAATTATCGTCAACTATCAGAATTTTTCGGTTAGTGCCAATGGCATCAGAGCCTGGTTTCTCCAGCGGTGCTGCTTCGCCCACGAACGCCGGCTCTTCGTTAACCGGGGTCTCATCTTTTCGCCATTTTCCAAAAAGTTTCATGGGAGATATGTGTTACGGCTTAATTTCAAAGCCTTTGGCAGACTGCACAATTCTGGGACACAAAGCTGGCAAGCTCTTATACGTAAACTTGCACTGCCCTGCAACGTCCATTTGTATCAATCTGCCTATGTTGACTATACTTTTCACACGTTAACTGTCTTTTATGCACATCTATGCCCTTTACCTAGCCGATTTCATGCCAGCATCGCCACTTTCACGACCTTATGTTAGCCTCTTCCGGTCGTGACCAATAAATTTTACGATTCAGGCAAAGACCGGGCGGCCAAGGTTAATGCGTTATTCGCCACCATCGCGAAACGTTATGACCTGATTAATGACCTCCAAAGTATGGGTTTACACCGATACTGGAAACGTCACCTGGTCCAGTTGTCTCAAGTCCAACCTGGCGCACGCGCGCTGGACCTTTGTTGTGGCACAGGCGACGTGGCCTTTGCCCTCGCCCATCAAGGCATGGAAGTTGTGGGATTGGATTTCAGTGAACCGATGCTCGCCGTCGCTCGCGAAAAATCTCAAGCCCAGGGTCCTCACTCCAAAGTTTCAAGCCAGGCGTTCTCTGTCACTTTCCTCAAAGGCGATGCCCAGCAAATCCCGTTTCCAGATGCCAGCTTTGATATCGTGACCATCAGCTACGGACTGCGCAATTTGGCCGACTGGGAAAAAGGGCTTCAGGAAATGAAACGCGTTGCGAAACCCGGCGGACGCTTGCTCGTCCTGGATTTTGGCAAGCCGGACAACGCTCTCTGGCGCACACTTTACTTCACGTATTTAAAATTATTTGTTCCCTTGATGGGACGCATATTTTGTGGCGATTCCGAAACCCACAGCTATATCCTCGAGTCCCTGAAACGCTATGCCGCGCAAAAAGGCGTGGCGGCGAAGATGGAACAGTTGCAACTTAAGCAGGTCAAAATCATCAACCTCATGGGTGGCATCATGAGCATCAATTATGGCGAGAAGGAAAAGTGAAAGTCGTTGCCAACCCACCACGAATTCCGCCAATATGTGAACATTGTGAACTTTCGCGATAAAATCATTTCCTGGGAGAATCTGCCGAAGTGGCGTGAAGCCATGCGTGCACGCAAGCAGAAGTTGGTGGTTACCAACGGCTGTTTCGATCTCCTCCATCTCGGCCATGTTACCTACCTTGAAAATGCGCGAAACCTTGGCGATGCCCTGCTCGTTGGCATGAACAGTGATGCCGCCGTCCGCGATTTAAAAGGCCCGGATCGTCCGGTGAATATCGAAGGTGATCGCGCCGCTGTCCTCGCTGCCCTGGAGAGCATAGATGGCGTTTGCATCTTCAACGAAAAGGCGGCCACTCGCTTTCTCTCCTTCGCACAACCGGACATTTACGTCAAAGGCGGCGATTACACCCTGGAAACATTGAATCAGGAAGAGCGTGCCACTGTTGAAAAAGCCGGCGGCAAAATTGTCATCATCCCCTTCGTCCCCGGAAAATCCACCACTTCCCTGTTACAGAAAATTTCACGCTTGTAGAACCTTGGTCGGACAGCCGCCAGCAGATGCTGGCACGTCGCGGACCTATGGCGAAACCACTCGATAGAAGCGCTTCGGAGGACTGGGAGCAGTTGCATCATCAAACTGAAAAAACCCGTTACCCAGATCAATCGGGCTCCCAATGACGGGCCAATCCACCAGGTTGGTGGACGCCTGAATCAAATAACTCTGTCCGGGATTGCCGGAAAATTGTGAATGAAAGTTTCCGTTGGGGAGATGCAGAAAGGAATTAAATTGAGGGGGCGTAAGGCTGCGCGCAAAAGTCCGGTTGATTCCCAGGCTGGTTCCCAAATTATTGGTCGCCTTGGCCCGAAAGAAATAAGTCGTGGTTGCCAACCCGGTCAGCGTGGCGCTCATCAGAACATTCCCACTTCCGTTGCCAAGATTTTGCGCTGCGGTAACATTACCGTAATTGGTGGTTGTGCCCCATTCAAACCAGCCAGTCGTCAAAACGTTGTTGGGATTAATTACCGCATTCAAAACCGCTCCTGTTGAAGTCACACTACTGGCTGCCACTGTGTTGACGGTTGGCGGAAAGAACCCGGAAATTCTGAGTTGGACGGAAGTTTCACCCGGCGTGTACGGATTCGCACTGGCTTCCCAGATTACGATGTAATAGGTGGTTCCGGCAGTCAGCGTGGTGGTAATAGCGGCCCGGGCATCACACGAATTATCATTACAGGCTACGGCTGTATATGGCCCGCCACATCCACTGGGGGAAGTGTAGATCGTCAACAAGGTATCGTATACCGTTGTTGCCGTATCCGAGCAGGTTGACAGAGTATAAACCGCCGAAGTGCCCGGCACGAAACGATACCAGACGCTCCGCGAGAAATTGGTATTGCATGATGGCGCCGGGGGATCACCCGTAATCGTCGCCAAAGTAATATCAGCCACCGCCGTCAGATAAGGAAATGGTCCACTGGATGGAATGATCTCCGCGCCCACACAACCGTCATTCGCAGGAGCCACTGGTTGTGAAATCCGCAATTGAACCGCCGTGCTGCCTGCTGCTGGAGCCGAAGAACCAGATACCCAGACCACAATGTAATAGGTAGTGCCGGCGTTGAGGGTTGCCGAGATGGCTGCACGAAGCCCGCCGGAATCGTCGTTACAAGCAAACCGGGTGTAGAGACCGCCACAACCACCAGTCGAGGTATAAACAGCCATGACGGTATCGAACACCGTGGTCGCGGTGTCATCTCCGCTCGAGATCGTATAGAGCTTCGTTGCCGAAGGCGTAAACCGATACCAAATACTGCGCGAGATGCTGCCAGCCACGCAGGTAGGAGCAAGCGGATCACCGCTGGTGGTGGCACCGGTTACGTCCGCAGTTACAGTACTAAAGTAAGGGAACGGCCCGGAGGGAGGTATGACTTCAGCTCCAGCACAAGTGTCATTCGCTGGTGGAACAGCAGATGCCCTACCGGTTAAAACCAGTAGGCATGCCATCGCGATAAAACCGACGCGCATGAACCAAGCTGACTTGCGCCAACCTCGGAGTTTATTGCATCCAAATATCATCCCATTGATAATACAACCGGGGCGCGACATTACGGATTATTGACGGCATCAATTATTTGTTGCGCCGCATCGATGAAGATTTCTCCCAGTGCCGGATTGATTGGCGTAACCGAGGTAAGAACTTTGTTTTGAAAGTTCACCAACTCATTCAAATCGAAAACACTTGGGCTGCCCGGTATGGGAGGCAAGGATACCCGCCTTAACGTTTGAAGCAAGGGACGCTTGATATTGATATCCAAACCAGAACCCAGCACTGCTTGAACCAGCTCTTCCACTCCTCCGCCCGGAGTGATCACTTCCACAATAATACTGTTAGTGGCGGTCAATGCTCCATTATTTACCACCAGATAGATGAGGTGAGGCCCCATGGCAAAGGCATTGGTAGTCCGGACATCCCCGGCAAAGATAACTCCGCCCTGACTCCAGGAGTACTGCAAAGGTGCATTCGTAGGGTCTGTGGAAAGAGAACCATCAAGCACCAGAGTCGCGCTCGAGCCATTCCCTGAGATCGCAAACGAACTGCTGTTACCCGGCAAAGTGATTATTGGTGAGGTCACAATTCCGGCTGTCGGACTATTAGGATCAATTGGATTAGTTTCAGGAGAAACTGTATTAGTGGAAGTCTGCACGATTTGCAATCCCGAGATGACCGCATAGCCTCCCGCTCCCGGGAGAATCGTTATCGTCGCCACTTGGTCAACATTGGTGATTTGCACACCCCGGAAGACCACGTATTGGACATTCTCCTGCCAGTTCACCGGATTCACAATCGTTGGATTGGCCGTGATCTTGGTTCCATAGCCGTCAGCATCCACTGTCAATTGATACTGTGCATCCATTCCATAAATGTAGAAGTCATACTGACCCACCGCCAGATTGGTGGTCATGACGGAGGCATTCGCCCCATCAGCCGGATAAATATAGCCGCTATACATCGGATCCGAAGATCCATTGTCCCAGTATCCCGCTGCATTGGCCACCGTCAGTCCCACGCTGGAAACTGTGCCGTTGGCGAATTTCAAATTGCTCACCGTCCCAAGGTTGCGCCATCCGCCTTGACCATTTTCCCGAGAATAGAAGTTCCAGAAATCGTCACTCGCGTTTCCAGTGGCAGCAAAACCAGTTTTAGTACTGGTCGTTCCAGTTCCAAAATCCACATTGATTAACGAACCAACGCTCGTCGTGCCATTTTGTAGCACGGTGATACTCACCGTGGCGGTTGCGTCCACATGACCGTCATTCACTTTGAACGTGAAGCTGTCCGCGCCAGCATAGTTGCTCGGGACTTGATAACTCAGGTTCGGTGTGATACCGACCAAAGTTCCGTGGGCTGGCAAACTTGTCAGGCTGTAAGTTAACGCATCCCCATCTACATCGGAGCCAGTCAACGTGACCGAAACTGTCGCACCTTGGGCCAGGGAAATATTCTGATTGTTCGCCACTGGCGCATGATTTACCGGCACATGGATTATCGGCGTGACACTGGCAATCTGCATACCAGAGATGATGGCATAACCACTGACACCAGGCAGGACCGTGAGGGTTGCCATTTGTCCAGCATTCGCAATTGTCACACCCCGGAAGACCACATACTGCACACCTTCCTGCCAGAGTGCACTATTCCAACCACCTTGAGCCGTTGTCTGGCTGCCATAATTTACCCCACTAACATCCAATTGATACGAGCTGTTACCGTCATTCGCGGGCGCATGCCCATAGACGTAAAGATCATAAGTACCAGCATCCAGATTGGTCACGGTGACGGTGATGTTGCCGCCATTGAAAGGATACAGATAACCTTGATACATCCCATCAGCCACGCCGTTGCCCCAAGAGCCGGGCGCATTGGCTACGGTCAGTCCGGCACCAGATGCTGTGCCATCAGCAAACTTCAACTTGCCGGCACTCCCATAGGTCAAATTCCCGCCATGACCATCGTCGCGTGTATACAAATTCCAAAAGTGATTGGCCGTTTGTCCAGTCGCTGCAAAACCCACTTTACTGCTGCTCACGCCTGAATCGAAATCCACGTTAATCAACGGCCTGGTTCCGTCCTGCCGCACTACAATGCTCACCGTTGCCACGTCCGAGTCCGCGTGACCATCATTGACTTTGAAAGTGAAACTGTCAGCACCGGCGTAATTGCTCACCGGTTGGTAGGTTACATTCGGTGCAATGCCCGTGAGCGACCCGTAAGATGGCTGGCTTACCAAGCTGTAGGTCAAGGCGTCTCCATCGGAATCCGAGCCGGTCAATCCAATCGCCAATGACGCGTTCTCATTAAGAGCTACACTTTGACCATTGGCCACCGGCGTGTGATTAACAGCCAATACCGTTAATACCGCATTAGAGCTGACCGCAGATCCAACCGAATTGTTTACGTTCAGGGAGTAACTACCCGCATTACCGAATTGCACATTATTCAACGACAAAGAAGCGCCGGTAGCTCCCAGTATATTACTCCCGTTATATTGCCACTGAAAACTCAACGGAGAAGTCCCGGTTACGCCCACACTGAAGCTCACATTGGCTCCAACGCCAATTGTCTTGTCCACCGGCTGACTGGTGATGGTCGGCGCCACAGGTATGGGTGCGTTGACTTGAGCGATCTGCATACCGGCAATAATCGCGTAGCTGGAAGCCTGCGGTGAAACTACAATGGTTGCGGTCTGCCCGGCTCCGGTGATGGTCACGGCCCGGAAGACCACGTATTGCACGCCTTCCTGCCATACCGCGCTATTCCAACCACTTTGGGCCGTGGTTTGGTTGCCGTAGCTCGTTCCTGCCACGTTCAGAGAATACGTACTATTGCCATCGTTCGAAGGAGCATGACCATACAGATAGATGTCATACGTGCCCGCATCCAGATTGGTCACAGTTACCGTGATGTTCCCGCCATTAAAAGGATACAGATAGCCCTGATACATCCCATCAGCCACGCCGTTGCCCCAAGCACCGGGTGCATTGGCCACCGTCACGCCCGCTTGCGAAACCAAGCCATTGGCGAATTTCAAGTTACTCACACTGCCCAACGTCAGGTAACCACCATGCCCATTATCTCGGGAATATAGGTTCCAGTAATCGCTGCCATTCTGGCCCGTGGCAGCCGGGCCCACCTTCGGGCTGACCGTCCCTGAATCAAAATCCACATTGATCAACGTCAAAGCCGCAGTGGGTGGCACCGGCACATTCACGGTCAAAGTCGCATTGGAACTGATCACACTCCCCAATGTGTTCGTTACTGTCACCGCGTAAACGCCAGCATCAGCGGGCTGCACATTGTTCAGCGTCAGACTCGCTCCCGTCGCACCCACGAGATCCGTTCCATTGAAACTCCATTGATAGCTTAGAGGCGAAGTTCCACTCACTATCACACTGAAATTTACGTTGCTTCCAGTCACAACAGATTGATTTTGCGGCTGGCTGACAATCGCTGGAGCACTTGGCGTTGGCGTGCCAACCCGGGCGATCTGCATGCCGGCAATGATGGCGTAACTGGAGGCTTGCGGTGAAATCACAATGGTTACGGTCTGCCCGGCACTGGTGATGGTCACTCCGCGGAAGACCACATATTGCACGCCCTCCTGCCATACCGTGCTGTTCCAGCCACCTTGAGCGGTCGTCTGTCCGCCATAACTGGTTCCACCGACGTTCAGTGTATAGGTGCTGTTGCCGTCATTGGATGGAGCATGACCGTAAAGGTATATTTCGTAAGTGCCAGCATCCAGATTGGTCACAGTTACCGTGATATTCCCGCCATTGAAAGGATACAGATAGCCCTGATACATCCCATCGGCCACACCATTGCCCCAGGAACCTGGCGCATTGGCCACTGTCACACCCGCTTGCGACACGGTACCATTGGCGAACTTGAGATGACTCACACTGCCCAAGTTTAGATACCCGCCATGGCCATCATCCCGCGAATACAAGTTCCAGTAATCACTGCCAGTCTGACCCGTTGCCGCCGGCCCCACCTTGGTGCTGGTTGTGCCCGAATCGAAATCCACATTGATCAACGTCAACGCCGGGGCGGGTGGCACCGGCACATTCACAGTCAAAGTCGCATTGGAGCTGGCCACGCTGCCCAGCGTGTTGATCACTGTCACCGCATAAACGCCAGCATCGGCAGGCTGCACATTGTTCAGCGCCAGGCTTGCGCCGGTGGCACCCGCCAAATTGGTCCCATTGAAACTCCATTGATAGCTTAGTGGCGAATTCCCTGAAGCGCCTACATTGAACACTACATTGGCACCCGCCAACACAGACTGGCTGGTCGGTTGGGCGAAAATTACCGGCGGGTTGCTGGTGACCGCCAAGGTTGCGTTCGAACTGGTCACGCTTCCACCCGAATTACTTATGGTTACGGCATAAACTCCCGAATTGGCAGGTTGGGCATTGCTGAAAACCAGCGATGATTTGGTCGCGCCGCTCAAACTTGTTCCATTTAAGCTCCATTGATAATTCAATGATGTGCTCCCCGATGCTGTCACGCTGAGGCTCACGCTATTTCCCGCTGAAACAGTCGCACTCTGGGGCTGGGTGACGATCACAGGCGGCGCGCTCGTCACTGTTAAAATTGCATTGGAACTGATTACACTTCCGAGCGTGTTGGTCACCAATGCGGCATAAACTCCCGCATTGATTGACTGCACATTACTTAATGTCAAAAACGACTTTGTGGCCCCTGCTACATTTGAACCATTAAAACGCCATTGATATTTCAATATTGGCGAACCAGTAGCTGAAACTGCGAAGCTCAGGCTGCTGCCCGCCGCATTCGTCTGGCTCAGCGGCTGGCTTACAATAACCGGCAACGCACCAGTTACGGTTAAAATCGCGTTCGAACTGAGGATGCTTCCGGCAAGATTGCTGACCGTCACCGAGTAACTGCCTGCATTGGCAGATTGTGCATTGGTAAAAACCAGGGACGATTTCGTCGCTCCGCTCAGGTTGGCACCATTGAAACGCCACTGATAATTCAGGGGTGCCGCGCCGGAAGCGGTAACATTGAAAGTCGCGCTGGTTCCCACCCCCACGGTTATACTCTGTGGTTGACCGGTAATGCTTGGCGGTGGAACAGAATTTACGACCAGAACGGCATTCGAACTGACAACACTGCCAGCCGAGTTGGTTACCGTTACGGCATAGCTTCCCGCATTATTGGTTTGGACGTTGTTTAACACTAAAGCTGAGTCCGTCGCCCCATTCAAATTCGTGCCGTTGAGTTTCCATTGATAGCTGAATGGAGAAGTCCCGTTGACATTCACATTGAAAGTAACATTCGCACCAGCATTGACGGTCTGGCCGGCTGGCTGGCCCACAATGGTTGGCGCTGTGAGAGTCGGTGTGTCGGTAACCTGGGCTATTTGCATTCCAGCGATGATTGCAAATGTGGAAGCCTGCGGAGAAACGATCACGGAAACTTTTTGAGATACGTTAGTAATTGGCACACCCCGGAACACCACATACTGGGTTCCTTCGACCCAGACTATGGAATTCCAACCTGCTTGAGCCGTTGTTTTGCTGCCATAACTGATGCCACTAACGCTCAGAGTATAAGTGCTGTTACCTTCATTTGCGGAGGCATGACCGTACAGATAAATATCATACTGTCCAACGGCCAGATTGGTAATACCAATGCTGATATTCCCGCCGCCGGAAGGATAAAGATAATCCTGATACATTGGATCGGATACACCGTTGCCCCAGAGCCCGACTGTGTTGGTGGCGCTTATGCCGGTGGCAGAGACGCTCCCGTCTGAATATTTCAAGTTGGTGACGGCTCGGGTTGATGTACCGCCGACATACAGATTCCAAAAGTCACTGGCAGTTTTGCCGGTTGCGGCAAATCCCACTTCGGAACTGGCTGTGCCGCCGCCAAAATCGATGTTGATCAGTGCCGTCGGCGTACTGCTTTGAGCATAGGCGACCGTCTGTACACCCAGTGCGGCGATGAACAAACAGCGCGCAACCCATTTAGACACCAAAACCCTGCGTATAAATTGTGAAATCATATCTTCCGATCCTTGAAATATCATTTAGTCCAACCACCAAATCATATACCGGGCACTCAGTCAACTACAATAGTAAATTCGACCACCCATAATACCTAACTAGTTATTACATAAGTATATCTATTAACGATGCTTTCCGGTTTTGACGCGGAAGATATGAGCAATTGTTATGCCTCCACTGACTCGCGGAGTTACTTTCTGCTGATTAAGAGAGCGCAATTCCAGGCGAGAAATTCGCGGACGACTGGAATATGCATCAAAAAGGAGAATTCGGTGTAGTAGCGGGGAGCTATTTTAACCACCTTTAGCTGGGGGCTCTGTCGAATGATTTTCAATATCCCGCCATTAGAAGTCGGGTAGAGATTCACATAAGGCGTATGCTTGCGCTGGCGACCGATTAACTTGTCATAAACCAGATGCCCACGGCGGCTTCCCAGATAATGAAACGGGGAAAATTCATGCCCACCCCAGGCTGAAAGCCAGTTGGTCCAACTTAAATAGAGCTTGCCATCCGGCTTCAATACTTTCTGCACGGCATTGATAAACTCAGCCGGTTTTGCCAGGTGTTCCAGCACATTCGAGCAGATAACTAGATCGTACTGGCCCAATGTTGCCAGATCCTCCTTATCAATGTTTATCCGACGAAAGGGAGCGGCGGCTAATTCCGGCACGAGGCAGCTTTCCTCGTCAGCAAATGTGACCTGACAGCCCTTCTTCAACAATTCCGCACCAAAAACACCATGTCCGCACCCAAGATCTAGCGCGCGCGTCTCTTTTCCCAATGGGACACCGCACTGCTCCAGCCAACGAATTGCGTCCTGCGCCTGGAGCGAATAAAAATAAGCATCATCCCGATGTTTCGAGTAATGCAGCAATAATTTGTGCAGTATCATATCAAGGCAACAATTTGAAGCAGACCAGAAAACAATTGAAGCTGCCAACCTAAATTGCTTCTTCCAAACTGGATTTTCGAATTCCTGATTGTATTCCAATGATTATTGCCGAGGTAAATCCATATTAAATTGCGGCCCATCTTTAATCAGATCACTTATCCGGTTGAATTTCCCTCTCCAGACGCCTAAACAACAGGGCGCAGATGAAAATTTTGGTCATCTCATTGGCCGGTATTGGTGATACGCTCATGGCAACGCCCCTGATCCATGAGCTTCGCGCCAATTTCCCCAATGCCATTATTGATGTCCTCTCGATGTGGCCGGCTTCCTCCGGCTTGCTCGCGGGCAATCCTTATTTCAATAATGTTTATCAAAAGAACCTGATCAAATCGGGTAAAATTGAATCGCTGAAATTTTTAACTCAGTTGGGCAAGCAGCGTTACGACGTCTCTATCAACACCCATCCGCAAAGCCGCATCCATTACCGCGTGGTAACCCGCCTCATCAATGCCCGCATTCGCATCAGCCACGAATATGATCACGCCAGCATCTTTGACCGCTTGCTCGTCAATCGAACTTTAAAACAGGATTATAACATCCATTGTATTGAAAATAATCTGGCTCTGCTCCCGCTCTGCGGCGCCAAATCGCTGTTGCCCCGTCACGAATACGAACTATTTCTAACTGATGCGGAGCATCAATGGGCGGCGGATTTCATTGCGAAAAACAATCTCGCCGGACGCAAACGCATCGGCATACACGTCGGTTCCGGCGGCACCAAAAACCTCGCGCTCCGGCGCTGGCCGCTGGCTCATTACCTCGCGCTCATCAAAAGGCTTAACCAAAATCGGCCCGATATCTCCATTCTGCTGTTCGGCGGACCGGAAGAGGAGAAGGACCACGCTAGAATTCTCGCGGAGACTGGCCGTACCCATGTCTTTGTCCCTCACACTAAAGACATTCGTCAGGCGGCGGCATTAGTGAAACATTGCGATGCTTTCCTTAGCGTGGATACTGCACTCATGCATGTGGCCGCAGCCATGAAGGTACCCAACCAAATCGTCATCGAAACACCCACCATCAATAAAACGGTCGAGCCTTATAACAATCCTTTTGTGCTGATCAAAAATACTGTCGTCGCCGGTCGAAACCTCGACTATTATCGGTACGATGGCGCAGACATTAAAGGAACTGACGAAGAATTGATTCGGTGTATGGCCTCAATTAGCGTGGACGAAGTTTGCGAAACGCTGACCAAAGCGCTGGATAAATAAAATCCAGCTAGAAATTTGAATTCTGGACCAACTCACGAATGGACTCGTTAAAATCTGTCGACTGAAAGTTTAACGCCTTCGTCGAAATCATCCCGGCTTTTAACGGTCGCAGCGCCTTTTGCTTCAGTTCGGTAGTGGGAAGTGTCTTAATCTGGAAATTAGGATGCGCTGAAATGCCTAAGGCACCAAAGGCTGAAATCAATTTGTTCGCCCATTCTGGCCGCGTGCAATCCGGCCAGGGACCGCCCAAATGCCACGGACCTCTCTCGCGTTTTTCCAACAAGGTGATCAACCAGCGCGCGATGTCGCCCGCGTAAGTCGGATTACCACATTGATCGGATGGCAATGTCAAAGTCTTGCCTTCGCGCAACGCATTCCAAACTTGATATGCGAAATTTTTCTTCTGCGCTTCTGCGCCATAAACGCAAATCACTCGCGGCAATAACGCAGCGCCCTCACACTCTTCCTGCACACGCTGCTCCCCTTCCCACTTGGATTTTGAGTAAACGTTAATTGGATTGGGTTGGGCATCCTCGACATAAAGTCCCGCCGTGCCATCAAAAATGTAACTCGTGGAAAAGTAGGTAAAATGCACGCCGCGTTGCTGGCAAAGCCGCGCAAGATTTGCAGGTTGCTCCGCATTTTCCGCGAAAGCCCGTTTCGGATCGTCCTCGCAACCATCCACCCACGTCCATCCCGCCGCATGAACCACTGCGTCAGGCTTTTGCCCGTCCAAAATTTTTTCCAAGCCCGCCTCGTCAGCCGCATCCAATGGCACCAAGCCGGGTTGCGGAAACTTGCGATATGTTCCCACCACTTCATGTCCTGCTGCCTGGCCCGCCTTTAAGATGTGAGAACCAATCAAGCCCGACCCGCCGATGACGAGAATCTTCATGGGCTTGATCAGAATGGGGATTGAAAATCCTTTAACGCCGGAAAGCCTTTGTCCCGCTCCGAAAGAATTGGATTCTTTACCGGCCAATCAAACCCAAACGAATTCCACAGAATCCCTGCATCATGCGTTGGCGAATGCGTAGTGCTGGTCTGATAAACCATCATCGTATTATCTTCCAGTGCGAGAAAGCCGTGCGCAAAACCGACTGGAATAAACAGCATTTCCCGATTTTTCCCGCTCAGTTCCCGCGTGATAATTTTACCAAAAGTTTTCGATGCTTTGCGCAAATCAACCACCACATCCAGCACTTTGCCAGTCGGACAATAAACCAGCTTGTCATGCGCTGCTGGCGGCAATTGAAAATGCATGCCGCGCACCACATCCCTGTGCGACACAGAAAAAAATTCCTCTTTGGGCGCGAACGAAACGCCAAGTTCCTCAAACAAACTTTCGTGATACGTCTTTACGAAACTGCCGCGCTGGTCCTCAAAAATGCGTGGTCGCAAAACCATCACTCCTTCCAACTCTGTCGCGGACAATTGGATCATCGTTGACATGCTCGGTGAGTGGCGATGTTCAATGTTTCTTCGCAAACGCGTGAATCGTCTCAATCATGTAGCCAAGCATCTCCGACGTGAGACCAGGATACGTGCCGACGAAAACCGATTCGTTCATGATCCGGTCCGCGCCCGGCAAATCACCAACCACGCGAAGTGCCTTGGGCTGTTGTTGCCGCAATGTGACAAACGCTGGCTGGCGCAAAAGATTTCCGCCAAAGAGCATGCGATTCCCAATCTTGGCCGCATCCAATGCCCGCACAAAATCCTGCCGCTTGAATGGCGCAGTCGGCTTGATCAGCATCATGAACCCGAACCAGGAACATTCCGTCTTATGGCCGGTGCTGTCCCATGTAAATCCCTTCGGCGACCAACCCGTCGCATGTGTCGGCAAATGGAACGTGAAAAATTCTTCCAAATCCGCCAATCCATTCCGCAGCGTGTTCCAGTTGTCCATCCGGGCTTGGATGAAGTCCGGCAGCTTGTTGAGTTGCTGACGTCCAATGGCCGCTTGCGGGTCAAGCGGCTTCAAATTGTAACCAAGATGCGAATAGATATATTTGTGATCGTATCCTTCGGGCAGTTCACCGAGCTTCCAGCCAAAACGCTTGTTGCAAGTGTTGTCCTTGCCACTGGCGCACCAGCAATCACGACCCCAATCGCGGAAACTTTCCACCAGCACCTTCAACTTCATGTCGCGGATGACATTCACCGCGCCGCCTTCGCCCATCGTCAAATGATGCGGCGGATAAAAAGATTGCGTCGAAAGATCGCCGAACGTGCCGGTCAACTGCTTGTCATAGAGACACCCCAGCGCATCACAATTATCTTCAATAAGCCATAAATTGTGACGCTTGCAAAAATCAGTCACCGCTGCCAGGTCAAACGGATTTCCGAGCGTATGGGCCATCATAACCGCTTTCGTTTTTCCTTCCACGAAAGCCCCTTCCAACTGGTCCACCCGTCCATTGAGCGTCAGTGGATCATTATCAATGAACACCGGCACGAGTTGGTTCTGCAAAATTGGCGCAACTGTCGTCGGAAAACCCGCGGCCACCGTAATGACTTCATCGCCAGGCTTGATTTGGCGCTCGCCCAACTTGGCGCTGGTGAGCGACGAAATCGCCACCAGGTTGGCGGACGAACCTGAATTGACCAGAATCGAGCGTTTGACCTTTAAAAATTTCGCCAGTTCCGCTTCAAAGGCATCGCCTTCCGGTCCAAGTGTCAGCCAGAAGTCGAGCGTGGCGCCAATGGCTGCTTCCACTTCATCTTCGGAAAATACGCGCCCCGCATAAGGCACCACGGTTTGGCCGGGAACGAATTTTGGCCGGGCCGTCTGGTTCTTTTCATAACCGGGACGATTGTTCTGGTGCGTTAAGGCGGAGTATTCGCGGGTGAGGCGAAGAATTTCGGCTTTTAGTTCTGCGGCTGACTTCGACATGGTAAAATTTAATGCACGGCCCACGAAACGGCCAGTTGCTTTGCCCTTTGCGAATATTCTTCAATCTGGCGTGAGGTCAAATCCTGCGCCAATTTCGCATCGCCCTTTTCGCTCAGCTGATGGTACCACTGAGCGGTGCGCGCGACGGTTTCCGGGAAATTCCACACGGCTGACCAGCCGAGCAGGCTGTGCGCCTTGTCCGTGGAAAGCTGGAGCAATTTGGCTTCATGCACCGCCTTGGGATCGCTCTTGTCCTCCCATTTTCCCGGCCATTGTTTCAAAACTTCCATCACCAATTCCGCCACGGTGCGATTCGATTCATGCGTGGGACCAAAGTTAAACGCAGATGAAATCTGCTTGGAGTCATAAGGAGAAAGCTTCGGGTTCGCCAGCACCGCCGCCAGCCACAGATAACCGCTGAGCGGTTCCAACACATGCTGCCACGGACGCGTCGCCGTTTTGTTGCGAACCGGTATTGCCTGATTTTTTTGCAACGCCCGCACGCAATCAGGCACGATGCGATCCAACGCCCAATCACCGCCACCAATCACGTTGCCCGCGCGTGCGCTGGCAATCTTCACCGGATGCTCACCAAAAAATGAACGGCGATACGCGCTGGTCACAATCTCCGCCGCCGCCTTGCTGGAACTGTACGGATCATGACCGCCCAAGGGGTCTTCTTCGCGGTAACCATGGACCCATTCCCTGTTCTCGTAACACTTGTCCGTCGTCACCATCACCGCCGCGCACGGTTTCGCCAGCGACCGCAAAGCATCCAGCACATGCGCCGTGCCCATGACATTGGTTGCATACGTTTCTAACGGTTGCTGGTAGGAAAGCCGCACCAACGGTTGGGCTGCCAGATGCAGCACAAAATCAGGCTGGGCATTAAGGATGGATTTCTTTACCAATGCCGCGTCACGAATATCACCAAATTCATTCGATAACCGGTTCGAGAGCGCGAGCTGTTCGAAGAGCGCCGGTTGCGTGTTCGGCGGAAGGGCAAAGCCATGCACCTTCGCGCCGAGGCTCAGCAGCCAATGCGCCAGCCACGACCCTTTGAATCCGGTGTGACCGGAGAGCCAGACCGTTTTATTGCGAAAGCTGTCGCCGAACATTACCAAACTTTCCAGGGTGCCTGCTTTTTGGTCCAAAGCTGGTTAAGCATTTCAAACTCGCGGAACGTGTCCATCGGCTGCCAGAAGCCATCATGCGGAAAGCACATGAGCTGCTTGTCTGCTGCCAGATTGCGCAACGGTTCCTGCTCGAGAATGGAACCGGCATCCGCACTTAAATATTTAAACGCATCACGTGAAAAAACAAAGAACCCGCCATTGATCCGCCCGCCGGAAGTCTGCGGCTTTTCGTTGAACTCCGTGATCATCGAATCATTGGTCATCAATTCGCCGAAACGTCCCGGTGGACGCACCCCGGTTAAGGTGGCCAGACGACCATGCTTTTGGTGAAATTCCAGCAACGCCTTGATGTCAATATTGCCCACACCATCGCCATAGGTAAGCATGAAAGTATCGCCCTTGATGTATTGCTCGATTCGCTTCACGCGTCCGCCGGTCATGGTCTCTTCACCAGTGTTTGCCATGGTGATGGTCCAATCTTCCTCCGGTCCCGCCCCGTGAAAGGCTAGTTGCTGATCCTGCGCCAGCTTCAGCGTGAAGTCGCTGGAAAGATAGCGGTAATTTAGAAAGTAATCCTTGATGACGTGGCCTTTATAACCAAGACAAAGGATAAATTCCTTATGCCCGTAATGGGCATAACTTTTCATGATATGCCAAAGGATCGGAAAGTCCCCCACCGGAATCATCGGTTTTGGCCGATATTCCGTTTCTTCGCGCAGGCGGGTGCCCTTGCCGCCGCATAATATAACGACTTGCATGGCCGATAATAGTGGGCAAACCGCTTACCCTTGCAAAGGCGAAACTTTTAAATTGTTGCACCCTTCCAACCTATAGGCACTCTGGCCAACTGGTTCACAAGGCATGCAACTCTATGTCATTGCAAACACAAAATTGACTACAAATGAAATTATTCCTTGCCGGCAGTTAGCATAATAAGTAGGAATAAAAGCTGCAGATTGTGAATATCATTTGTAAAAGCGGAGTCCCGGAACACCCATCCACAAAAAAGTTTGATACACGGATTGGCTTTACCCTGATCGAACTGCTCGTGGTCATTGCCATCATTGCCATTCTCGCCAGCCTGCTTTTACCCGCCCTTTCCAAAGCCAAGGCAAAAGGTCTGCAAATTGCCTGTTTAAACAACACCCATGAGTTGCAGATCGCCTGGACCTTGTTCATCGATGATAATGATAATAACCTCCCGGAAAACAAGTCTCAGGGCTCCGGCATGTTGACTGCCAACAGTCCCACTAATTCCTGGATTACTGGCAATGCCCAAGCCAGTGGCGATCCCACGAATATCACCAGCGGCTCTTTGTACGTCTATACCGCTGATGTGAAGGTTTATCATTGCCCAGCAGATCGCTCATATGTTTATAACAGCGCCACGCCGAAAATCCGCAGCTTTTCCATGAACGGCTATTTGAACGGAATTCGTTCCGATGGCGTTACGAAATTCACTGCCTTGGCCCCCGGCACTTCCGGTATTTTCGTATTTCTGGATGAGCATGAAAGCAGCATTGATGATGGTTATTATTTGATTAACCGGGCTCCAGACACTGTCTGGCCAAATCTCCCCTCGGATCGCCACTCCCAAGGAGCCAATCTTTCCTTTGCCGATGGACATTCTGAACGCTGGAAATGGCGGGCACCGAAACAATTTACTACTTGGTTTCAATCCACTTCCGGGTCACAGGATCTTCAGGATCTACGACGACTTCAGGCTGCGCTGCCTAATGCCCCCTAAGACTTGCAGGCCCGACGGGCATAAGTCTGGCAGAGGCTTAAAGGGTTCTGTTCAAGGGAATTTGCCATTTGCTCACACTCCAGAAACGCTTTGCCAGTTGCCAAATTGGCACCATACTACCCAAAAATGCAGCAACTGACCACAGTCATACCTGTCTATAATGGTGAGAAATTCCTGAAGGAAACTCTCCAATCTGTGGCCCGTCAAACCCACCGCCCGGATCGGTTGATCATTCTGGATAATTGTTCCACTGATGGAACCCGAAAAATCGTGGAGCAATTCACGGAGCTGCCTTGTGAATGGCGACAAAATGAAAAAAATCTCGGGCTGTTCGGCAATCTGAATCGCGCCTTGGAATTCAGCAATACCACGCAATATTTGCACATATTGCATGCGGATGATCTCATCAGACCCGAGTTTTATTCACGCATGTTGCGCGCCATGGAAGCGATTCCGGGTCGCGGCCTGGCTTATTGCCAATCAGAGTTTATTGATGAAAATGGAGCTCCCACCCGACTGATTGCCATTAAAGCCACTACCCCAAAAGGTATTAAGAACATCTCCCAATTCCTCACCGCTCGATCCGAACTACAACCGATTTTGTTTCCATCGGTTTTGCTGAAGACAGCGGGTCAACCAACTCCCTGCCAATTCCGGATGGACTTGCCGCAAATTGCTGATCTGGTATTTTGGGCTGAATGGGCCACGCATTGTGAGCAGGTGATCGAGCTTCCTGATTTGCTCACTGATTACCGGTTGCACACCTCAAATGAAACCCGGCGCAATGAAACCATGCTGCAACCCTGGATGCTGGATGAATGGAAGGCCATGCAGATCATAGAAAGTTTTCGCCAAACCAAGGGATTCTCCGGTTGGCTGCACTTGCAAAAGCTCCGGATTATATTTGCGGGGCGTAGTTATGATAAGGTTAATATAATGAAGGACTTGAACCCGGAGTTTGCCCGGCAAATTCACCGCACTGCCTTGGAACTGATCCCCACCCCCCATTGGCTGCTGGGCAAATTAGCACTTGGGTTTCGTAATCTTTTCCATTACCTTCGGGACTGATAGTCAATAATTCATGTTCTATATTAACTGGCTATCGATGAATTTCTCCCTGTGCAGGAGGCAATTCGACCT
>JAQGPC010000288.1 GCA_028293285.1 Pedosphaera sp. | reverse complement strand
CAGCGCAAAATGTATAAGAAGATTCCCGTCAGCGGCCAGCACGAAGTGATTGGGATGAGTGGCGACATCGCGCTCTATCAAGGAAAGCCCGTAGTCCATACGCACATGTTGGTGGGGACATCAGACGGAACAACGCGCGGCGGCCATGTTCTCGCTGCGTACGCGTCCCCGACGCTGGAAGTAATGGTCACAGTCGATCCGGTGGCGATGCAGAAGCGTTTTGATCCGGAAACGGATCTGACGTTGATCGATCCAGCTTTGAAGTAGCAGGGCCGCAGTTCTTTTCTTGTTTTTTGTAGGTCTAAGATGGTTTTAGGTAAAGGAACCGATATGCGTTGGAAACAAATCGAGGATGAACCGAAGGTTTTTGCGCTAATCTTTGAGACCGGCGACGAGATCGCAGGCGTGCTGCAACAGTTCTCGAAGGAACAGGGGTTGGGAGGAAGTAGCTTCCAAGCCATCGGCGCTCTTTCTTACGCGAAGCTGGGTTGGTTCAACTGGGAGACGAAACAGTACGAGCCAGCCAGCGTTCTCCACGAACAAGTGGAACTGCTTTCGCTCATCGGCGACATCGCCCTCAGGAATGGAGAGCCGCAGGTGCATGCGCACGTGGTCGTTGGACGCTCCGACGGGACCGCCCACGGCGGGCATCTCCTTGAGGCTCGCGTGCGCCCAACCTGCGAATTGATTTTGACCGAAAGTCCGACTCATCTTCAGAAGAAACTTGATCCTGAATCAGGCATAGCGTTGATCCAAATCTAAAGGATGGATGGCAGGTGGCATTTTGTGCTGCCACAGCAACGGCAAATATGAATGTAGGGTTGAACAACCATGGCTGACCGAACACTTCGCCCATGTGGGTGTTCTCCCTATTGTCATAAATCTGGCTTTTATGGACGTTTGATACAGAGAGAGAGAGAGAGGGGCCTAATCACCTGTTGTTCTAAAAAACATTTATCTGGGAATGACCCGCGTAGCGTCAAAGGCCGGAGGCACAGTGAAAAGCAAGTTCGTATCATTTTATTTTAGTTCGTTCTGAACAGCAAATCTCCACAAATTATGAACACCAAAACTCAACCAAAGCAACGTGTCCAATCATTCAATCCACCCGAGCCCATTCGCGGCAAGGATGGCGCATCAATCCTAGGGCCGAGAAACCCCTGCCGCGAGGCCGAGAATCCCGACACCATCGTCTCGCCTGCCACAGACCACGGTTCAATGGGAAACATGAGATGGTCCTTTGCCGACAGCCACATGCATTTGACGCCAGGCGGTTGGGGACGTCAGACAACGGTCCGTGAGTTGCCCACCTCGCCGGAGATTGCCGGGGTCAACATGCGGCTCAAGGCTGGCGGGGTCAGGGAGTTGCACTGGCATAAGGCGGCCGAGTGGGCCTTCATGATCAAGGGCCGGGCTCGGATCACCGCGATTGACCAGGATGGCCGCACCTTTCAGGACGATGTCGGTGAAGGCGACCTCTGGTATTTCGCGGCCGGCATTCCGCACTCGATTCAGGGGATCGAGGGCGACGGTTGCGAGTTCCTGCTCGTCTTCGATGACGGCAACTTCTCGGAGGAGGAGACCTTCCTGCTCTCCGATTGGATGGCCCATACCCCGAAAGAGGTTCTGGCAAAGAACTTCGGCGTGCCTGAGAGCGCTTTCGCGCGCATACCGGAGAAGGACCTGTGGATCTTTCAAGCGGAAGTTCCCGGCCCTCTCGCCGCTGATCGGATCGCAGGTGCCGGGCCAGTACCTAATACCCTCAGTCACCGGATGATGGCGCAAGAGCCGATCCGCAGCAGCGGCGGCACCGTCCGCATCACCGACTCCTCCGTATTCCCGGCGTCAAAGACGATCGCGGCTGCGTTGGTTGAGGTCGAACCCGGCGGCATGCGTGAGATGCACTGGCACCCGAACACGGATGAGTGGCAGTACTATATCTCGGGGGAAGCACGGATGACGGTGTTCGCGTCCCAGAACAACGCGCGCACCTTCAACTTCCAGGCGGGCGATGTTGGCTCAGTACCCTTCGCGATGGGCCACTACATCGAGAACATCGGCGACACGACGCTCCGTTTTTTGGAGGTCTTCCGGAGCGACCACTACGCGGATGTCTCGCTGAGCCAGTGGTTGGGGTTCACACCCCATGAGTTGGTGCGGGCCCATCTGAATATCGACGAGTCGGTCCTGGCGAAGATTTCGACGCCCAAGAAACTGGTGGTCGGACCCTGAGCCGGGCGGATGCGCTTTTCTTTTCCGCGAGGGCAGATTCAAAATATTAGCGTCTGAGCAACAGCCAAAAGAGAGGTGCGGCTTAAATCATGCAAACCGAACCCATGACAAGGAACCACAATCAGGCGGTCGAACTCAGGGTTCGTGACCTGCTGCTCAACGCGTTGACAGTTTCGTCGGGAGCCATCGACGCGATCAGCTTCCTTGCCCTGAGTAAGGTCTTCTCGGCCTTCATGACCGGGAACATTGCGTTTCTCGGCCTACGGGTTGCGGGTGCCAGCGCGCCGGGGGTCGTTGTACCCGGTGTCCTGACTATCCTCGCCGCCATGGTCGGTTTTGCGGTGGGGGTCTACATCTCGACACAAATCGTCAAGCCTGCCAAAGGTTCTGGCATGTGGCCACAACGGGTGACGGTCGCGCTCGGAGTATCGCTGGTCCCGCATGCTGTTTTCCTGGCTGTCTGGTTCGCGAATAACGGCCAGCCTCCGATTCACGTCGTCAACATTCTCCTCAGCTTGTGGGGGCTCGCGATGGGGATGCAGAGTGCCGCGGTGCGGACACTTCATGTGGAAGGTGTGTTTACGACCGCTGCGACCGCAACCATCATAGTCGTTGTAGGCGATATCGCGAACTGGTCCGCGACAGTTGCAGAGAGAAAACGGCTTGCAGGCGTGCTCGTATCCTTGCTCATCGGCGCCACGGCCGGAGGCCTGCTCCTGGTTCACGCGCACATCTATGCTCCCGTCCTGCCATTCGCGATCACCGTCGCAGTGGTCGCAACCGCGGCGATCGTTTTGCGGGGGCTGCGTAAGAGTTGACCGGACCCCGAAAAGCGGACTGGTTTCAAAGTTCATCTTCGCCAGTTCATTTGCTTTCAATTCTAAGCGGAAGGAGCGTAGCGACCCGGAGCTTTGAGTTGAATCAGCAAAAAAAGTGTGGGCGTCTGCAAGTACTGAGCCCGGTAGGAAGAGTCGGTTCTGCCCGAATTTGCGGATAGTCTTACCCGCGTGTTACCATTGCAGCATGAGAATCCCCATCGTGCTCCAGACTGTTCTGCTGCTCATCTGCTCGAACACGTTTATGACCTTTGCCTGGTACGCGCACCTGCGTAACTGGAATAATAAATCGTGGTACGTCGCTGCGCTTTTGAGTTGGGCCATTGCCTTCTTTGAGTATCAATTCCAAGTGCCGGCCAATCGCATCGGTTACACAGTGTTGAGCCTGTCGCAACTCAAGATTTTGCAGGAAGTGGTGACGCTGACGGTATTCGTGCCCTTTGCTGTTTTTTACATGCGCCAGCCTATTAAGCTGGATTTTTTATGGGCGGGACTGTGCCTCATGGGAGCGGTTTATTTCATGTTTCGCTCCTGAGTCGTGGCAGGAAGCGGCACGGTTCACGCTGATCGAGCAGCAGCGCCACGAAGACAGTCATCCCTCAAGGTGCTTGAAAAACGAGTGGTGAATCCCATTGACTTTCGGGACGGTAACCCAGGCGAATGAGCGGACAGTTTATGCGGCTGATTTTTGACTTTCGCCTGCGTCACCCCTCAGCCCCAGGCGTTTTGTGGGCCTCTTTGCGATTTAAGGAACTTTCACTTGCGGGAAGAAATTTCGAGGTTTAGTTTCAGGGAGTAAAGGGAGGTTGGAACCACAAGCAAGCCTGCAAGCGTCACCATGGTGGCGGCGAGCAATTATGCATAATCGAGCAGAAGCATTATTGTGGTTCTGGATGAAGGTTGTTTTTTTGGCGATGTTTATAACCTCGTCCGCAATCAATCTCTCTTCACAACCAAGTAATCTGCCACCCATTCCTAAACCTGGTCCGTTGGCCCAACCCAGGTCTCTGCAACAAGTCGGCTTACCGCTCGATCAAACGCGCGCAACCATTCCGCCAGATAATCCGCAAACTCCGGAGAAGGTCGCTCTCGGGCAAAAACTTTTTTTCGATGGCCGATTATCGGCTGATGGAACGGTGGCTTGCGCCACCTGTCATGATCCCGCGCGCGCTTTTACTGACGGCAAACCCGTGTCGGTAGGTATTCACGGACAGGCTGGTCAACGCAACTCCCCAACAGTTCTAAATGCTCTCTACAACAAGACGCAATTCTGGGACGGGCGGGTGACGACGCTGGAGGAACAGGCGGAATTGCCGATTACCAATCCAATCGAAATGGGGCAGACCAACATGGATGCTGCAGTCGCCAGTATCCAGGCCATCAAGGAATATCGGGATTCCTTCCAAAGCGTCTTCGGACGCCCACCTAATACCCCTGATGTTCTGCGCGCAATTGCCTCCTATGAACGAACGTTGCTGTCGTTCAATTCGCCGTTTGATCGGTTTATTGCGGGTGATGGAAATGCCATAGATGATTCGGCAAAGCGCGGATGGAAGCTGTTCAACACTCAGGCCCGGTGCAACAAATGCCACGCGCTCAGCGACAACCAGCCAAACCTGACCAACTTCACGGATAACGATTTTCACAACATTGGCGTCGGCATTATCAGGCACCATATCGTCCCGCTTGCGCGCCAGGCCGAGCAGTTGGTCAATTCGGGAAATTCGGCTGCCATCGATCGTGCCGCCATTCAAAGTAAAATGAGCGTGCTCGGCCGGTTTCTCGTCACCAAGAAGCAGCCGGACATAGCCTCGTTCAAAACGCAAAACCTCCGCAATCTGCTGCTGACTGCGCCCTACTTCCACGATGGGTCACAGGAAACACTTTGGGACACGATGGATCATTACAACAAGGGCGATGGTGTACAGAACCCGTTCCTCGATCAGGATATACAACCCCTCGCCCTGAGCGAGGATCAGATCAATGATCTGGTGGCTCTTATGGCCTCTCTGACCAGCGACGATTACAAAGAGCAGGCGGCCAGGGAACTGGACCGTCAACGCGCTATTGCAAAGACGAATCGACCGCAACGCAATACCGCCAGGGCCTTTGGCCCAAAACCGGTCCAACCACCACCGCCTAGTCAGTGAATTATGTGGATTGTCCACCTAGCCCTCCGCCGCCCATACACGTTTATCGTGATGGCGTTGCTGTTAATTTTGTTGGGCCCATTTGTGTTGCTGCGCACCCCGACCGATATCTTTCCAGTGATCAACATCCCGGTGGTAAGCATTATCTGGCAATTCAGTGGGTTGAGTGCCGACCAGATCGAGCAGCGCATGGTTTACGTTCATGAGCGGGCGCTGACTACGACGGTTAACAACATCGAGCACATCGAATCGAACTCCTATGATGGCGTCGGGGTCATCAAGGTTTTTTTTCAGCAGGGCGCTTCCCCTGTGCAAGGCGTGGCGCAGATCACGGCCATATCGCAAGCCATCCTGAAACAGCTTCCGCCCAGCACGACCCCGCCCCTGATTATTCAGTACAGCGCTTCCACCGTCCCGATTCTGCAATACGCCATCAGCAGCGCGTCGTTGTCCGAGCAGGAAATCTATGACCTGGCACTCAACCAAGTGCGTGTCGGGCTTATCAATGTTCCGGGAGTCGGCATCCCGCTTCCATACGGGGGCAAGGTGAAGGTAGTTTCGGTGGACCTTGACCTGAATGCCCTGCAAGCGAACAATATCGCGCCTTCGGATGTTGTTACTGCGATCAACGCGCAAAATGTGGTCTTTCCCAGCGGCACGGCGAAGATCGGTGCGACAGAGTATGACGTCAGCTTGAATACCAGCCCCCGGTTACTTAATCGGCTGAATGATCTGCCGGTCAAGTGGGTCGAGGGGACAGTGATTTACATCCGTGATGTAGCGCAGGTCCGTGATGGTTATTTGCCTCAGGAGAACCTGGTTCGGCTGAATGGAGTGCCTAGTGCGCTGTTGAGTGTGTTCAAGTCGGGTGACGCATCAACGCTTCAGGTCGCGAGCGGAGTCAAGGCAGCGATGCCGCGCGTTCAAAAGACAGTCACCAGTGCTCTGCAGGTGAAGCAATTCGCCGACCAGTCGCTCTTTGTCCGCGCCGCCATTTCCGGTGTCGTGCGGGAGATGGTGATCGCGGCGATGTTGACGGGGACCATGATCCTGCTGTTCCTCGGCTCGTGGCGGAGCACCCTCATCATTGCCATTTCGATTCCCCTTTCGATTCTGGCATCGCTGACCATGCTGAGCGTGTTGGGCGAAACTATCAACCTGATGACACTTGGCGGTTTGGCACTGGCGGTTGGCATCCTGGTGGATGATGCGACCGTGACCATCGAGAACGTTGAGCGCCACCTGCAGTTGGGAGAAAAACTGGAGGACGGCATCCTCAAGGGGGCGGGCGAAATCGCCTTGCCGGCCCTCGTCTCCACACTTTGCATCTGCATTGTCTTTGTGCCGATGTTCCTGCTCGGTGGCGTGGCGCGTTATCTCTTTGTGCCATTGGCTGAGGCAGTGGTGTTTGCAGTCCTGGCTTCCTACTTATTGTCCCGCACACTCGTGCCGACGTTGGTGATGTATTTCGAACGGAACGTGAAACGTGGGAGCCAGAACGACCAGCCCAAGGGTTCCACGAGCCCTAAACAAGGCTCTCAACACCGCACCTCGATTATTTTCCGATTGTTGCGCCCGCTCATTGCCTTGCAACATCATTTTGAGCGTGGTTTCGGACGTTTCCGTAAGGGGTATGGTAATCTGCTCCGGACGATATTGGCGCACCGGGTTGTCTTTGCGATAGTATTTCTGGCCTTTTGCGTCGGCTCATGGTTGCTGGTTCCGCTGCTGGGGCAGGATTTCTTTCCGACTGTCGACGCCGGAATGTTCAGCCTGCACGTGCGGGCCCCCACAGGCACGCGCATTGAATCGACCGCCGAGCTCATTGATCGGGTTGAGGCCGCGATCCGGCGTGAGATTCCGGCCAAGGACTTTCAGGGTGTGCTCGACAACATCGGATTGCCCGTTTCGGGTATCAACATCAGTTACAATGCCAGCGGGGTGATCGGGACGGAGGATGCGGATATCCTGGTGTCGCTTAACCCGGGCCATCGGCCCACCGCCGAGTATGTGCGGAGCTTGCGCATCCTGCTCAATCGCGAGTTTCCCGGCATCACCTTTTATTTTCTGCCTGCGGATATCGTCACCCAAACGATCAACTTCGGCCTGCCTGCCCCGTTCGACATCCAGATCTTCGGTCGCGATCTGACCGGTAATCGACAGGTCGCCGCGCAACTCGCAGAGAGGATTTCGCGCGTTTCCGGTGCGGTGGATCTGCGTGTTCAGCAGACGGCCAATCAACCGTATTTACAGTTTGCCATCGACCGGACCAAGGCGGCTGAGTTGAGTCTCACCGAGCGCGATGTGGCAAATGCGGTGCTCCTAAGTCTGACCGGCAGCAGCCAGGTCCAGCCCACTTACTGGCTCGATCCTCGAGTTGGGATACAATATCTCGTGAACATTATGGCGCCGCAGTACCGGATGGATTCATTGGATGCACTCGAATCCATGCCTGTGAACGCCAGCCGACCGGGCAGCGGCAATGTCCAATTGCTCGCCAATCTGGCTTCCTACTCGCGCACCAGCAGCCCGCCGATTTTCTCCCACTTCAATGTTATGCCGGTTATCGATGTCTACGGCGGGGTAAGCGGTCGGGATCTGGGCGGGGTGCTGCATGACATTCAACCACTCATAAAACAGGCAGAAAAGGAACTGCCTGCTGGCAGCTCCATACAGGTGCGTGGCCAGGTTGACACGATGCGCTCCAGTTTCATTGGCTTGAGCATCGGACTGGTGGCGGCCATGGCACTCATCTACCTGTTGCTCGTGGTTAACTTTCAAAGCTGGCTTGATCCTTTCATCATTCTTACCGCGCTCACCGGGGCACTGGCGGGAGTCATCTGGGGGTTACACGTCACAAACACCACGTTAAGTGTCCCGGCCATGATGGGTGCCATTATGTGCCTGGGTGTTGCAACGGCAAATTCCGTGCTCGTGGTCACCTTCGCCCGGACCAATCTTCAACAAGGCATGGCACCGTCGAATGCAGCCTGGGAAGCTGGATTTGACCGGCTGCGCCCGGTGCTGATGACGGCACTGGCGATGATCATTGGCATGATCCCCATGGCGCTGGGACTGGGTGAAGGCGGCGAGCAGAATGCTCCCCTGGGTCGCGCGGTCATTGGCGGGTTGGTGATTGCCACCATCACCACGCTGTTTTTCGTGCCGGTGGTATTCAGCCTACTACACCGTCGAACATGAACTCAC
>JAQGPC010000106.1 GCA_028293285.1 Pedosphaera sp. | reverse complement strand
GTATGGAATTAATGAGGTTTAAAACGGCAAAGTTAGAGACTTCTCACGTCGTCTCCTACGCCGTTTTGTAGGGGGGGTGGTGAGACTCTGGCATTGCCGGTTCTCCCTTCAGTGCGGAGAAAAAATTCTGTCAGCAATACGAGCCAGATTTGCCATGTGCAAACGTGTGTAACAGGCTTGTGTTTTTCTCGCGAAGGCCAGATTAGAGACTCCTCACGTCGTCTCCTACCCATGTAATGTAGGAATCGAGGTGACAAGATTCTGTTATTGCGGTTTCAATATTGAATTATTGGTTTATTCCGAAATTAAACTGGGGGCGGAGGGGGTGCGAATTTAATGGGAATCCAAATAGGATGAAGTTTAAAAAGGCAAAGTTAGAGACTCCTCACGTCGTCTCCTACGCATGGATTGTGGGACTCAATATTGGCGAGACACGGATGGGGCGGATTTTTGGACGAGCCTAAATAGGATGCGGTGTTGCAAAGACAAAGTTAGAGACTCGTTACCTCGTCTCCTACCCATGGATTGTAGGGCTGAATATTGGCGCGAGACACGGATGGGGCGGATTTTGGGCGAATCTGAATTGGCTGGGGGTTTACAAAGACAAGGTTAAAGACTCCTCACGTCGTCTCCTACCTATAATTGATGTGGATGAGAGGCTGATTGCTTAATTGGAAACGGGAGCTTTTTTGCGGCGGAGGGCGAGGAGGAGCAGTTCGATAATGAAGGCCCAGAATAAACCCGTGACAAGGAACAGCGCGATCATAACGAACGTGGGTGGGTTATCAGAAAAGGGCATCGCGACTAAAAGAGGCCAGAAGGCAACCCTGAGGGCCATTATCACGACATTTTCAAAAGTGGTTGGTGCCGGAGAGCTCGAGCCGGGATAGTGGTCGGGAAACACCAAAATCACAAATAAAACTAATAGAGTAAGGGCAAGGGTTATCCAGAGACAATTGGAGATGATTCGCTTTTTTCTCATTTTAATGAGGGCGTTTTACATGCTGATTTTTCAAATAAGAATTCACCAGGAGTTTTTACCAAAGGCATGCCGGATAATCGGCTAAACGCTCCGATTTGGCGACCGTTCCTGCCTCTTGAAAGCGAGATATAAATGGCCCGAAATCGAAATTGGAAATATGATTTCGTCGTTCAACAGTTTCTTCTGGAAAGTAATAAAGATAAACACATAATCCTTCCATCATTAAACGTGTGCCTAATAAACGAATAAAGAGGAACGAAAGATTTTATAAACAGTTCCAAAAATCAAGAAAGTACGTCCTTTACCCAGGGGAAGCACTTGAGCTGTTGAAAAGCCTTCCTTCCAATTCTATAGATTTAACTTTCACTTCACCACCATACTGCATAGGAAAGGAATACGAGAAGGAAACGAGTGTAGAGGAGTTTGAAAAATTTCACCAAGAAATCCTTTCGGAAATTGTCCGAGTAACTAAGGACGGAGGTAGTATTTGCTGGCAGGTTGGCTATCACGTGAATGATTCAATAGTTTTTCCGCTCGACTATGCTGTCCATGCAATTATGTCAAAGTTTGAAGGCATTTTTTTGCGAAATCGCATAGTTTGGGCTTATGGGCATGGATTGCACTGTATTCGGAGGTTCAGTGGACGCCACGAAGTGATTTTGTGGTATACAAAAGGGTCAAATTACTATTTTAATCTGGACGATGTGAGAGTGCCGCAGAAATATCCTGGCAAAACTTTTTACAAGGGAAAGCGAAAGGGCCAGTTTAGTGGTAATCCATTGGGAAAAAATCCTTCAGATATGTGGGAGATACCTAACGTAAATGCCAATCATATTGAAAAAACAATTCACCCTTGCCAGTTCCCTGTGGCTTTAGCTCAGCGAATGATTCGTGGCCTTTCACGTAAAAGGGGAAGAGTACTTGATCCTTTTATGGGTTCGGGAACAACTGGAGTGGCTGCAATTTTAGATGGGCGGAGATTTGTCGGGTCTGAAACTAAAATGAAATATTTCAGAGTAGCTGAAACGAGGTGTTTGCATGCTCTCCGGAAACAATTAAAACACCGACCCTTGGAAAAACCAATTTACCAACCCGATCCTAAAACTCGCGTAGCACAAAATCCGTTTCTGAAAAATTCTTATGCGCTTAAAATTGAAAAAAGAGATTTCCAAAAACACTGAGGGTATTGACTTTCCTTGCCTTACTGTTGAACAGGACAAGACTACTTTGGTGCTGTTTTCAGCAAATGCGAAAAAACTCTGGAGTTTGGTGGATATTAATAAGAGGGATCCGGATAAGGATACTGGATACCAAAGAACCCTATCGCAGGCACGAGTTAAGGCGATAGCGAACTACATTGAAATTAAGAAAGTTATACCTTTAAGCGTTTTGATATCACTGGAGGGGGCAACTCTATCACATGATAAAAAAACCATTACGATTCCTGACCGAAAGGATGCAGGATGGGTTATTGATGGGCAGCATCGGTTAGCCGGGGCGCATCAAGCCAAAGCCGACCTTGAAATAGCTATTATTGCATTTCTTGATTTGCCACTTGAAAAACAGATTGAGCATTTCGTAACCATCAACCGAGAGGCTAAGGGTGTTCCAACTTCCTTATATTTTGACCTCTTACCTCACCTTCCCCATTCCAAGTCCGACTCGGAAATGTCTAAAGAACGGGCAGCTGATATAGCTAATCAGCTTAAAAAGGACGAAACCTCGCCATTTTTCAATAGAATAGTTGTGATGACTTCTCCTAAAAGAGGAGAAATGTCACTGAACAACTTTGTGCGTAAAGTTTCTTCCTTGGTTCAAAAAAAGACTGGGAAATTTAACCTCTACACTGAACAGGAACAACGAAAAGTAATCGATAATTATTATAAAGCACTTGAGCACGTTTTCCCAAAAGAGGCTAAAAAAGACGAATGCATTTTTTTCCAAACCATTGGCTTTGGTGCACTAATGAACATTCTCCCGACGATTTTTGATTTAAGCATTAAACATTACAAAGGCTTCCGAGTTGAGGATGCTTCAAAAATTTTGAAGAAAGTTGAAGATTTCGAATTTTCGACATGGAAGGAGATGGGGACTGGGACCGCCGCCGAAGGACAAGCTGGAGCGGATATACGACAACAATTGCTGAATAGGCTGGAATTAACTCAAGACGAAGAGGTCAGCACGATAAGACTTTGACCAATGTCTGATCGGCCAAAGATTAATGGTGATAGAGTCTTGGATCGTGTGAGAGCTCGTGATTGGAACAATGTGCGAGACTCATGGTTCAATTTCATCCCCGACATCGTTCCCTCTGGCAGTGCCCCAGCCGAGGCAACAGCCGACATTATAGATACGCAGTTATTGCACGACGAACTTCGTGAGAAGAATAGTTGCAGAATCGTCGACGTCGAACAAGCAATTGGCGTCAGGCAAAGCATTCTGGCAGAGGCGATTTTCTTACTACATAAAGCCGCGCATGTTATTGGCACCGCTGAACGAATGGCGGTTGATGGTCATCCTACTTGGGCCATGATGAATGCATATCAAGGTTCCTTGTTTGCGGCCAAAGGGGTTATTTACTTGCTTGGTGTCGGCCTTCCTGAATTTGGCAACGAAACCCTAATAGTAGACGTTATGCCAGAGTTATCTGAGTCTCAGAAGAGATTGGTCAAGAGGAATATTGAGCCTGCCAAAGAAAGTGAATTCTTTCGGACGGGCCGCAGGTTTGATCACGATTCAACTTGGAAACTATTTCAGAGACTTATACGAGTATCAAAAGTTAACTTGTGGTCCGAAGACCACATTGAAGAACTTAAACACTTAGATACTGGGAGTATCTCTGACAAGAGAAATTGGCTTCAGTATAGGGCTGGAGCTTGGCTTTATACTGATTTACACAATTTAATGGGCGTTCCCAGTCATGGGAACCTTTCCATATCATCTTCTAATTGCCCTGAGTTAGATCCGGAAAATCCTGATTTTTACATGATTTTTAGTCTGGTCGTAATGCACCTCGGATATTTGCTTTTTGAGGACTTGAAAGGCGAAACTAATAAATTAACAGACGAATGGAATTTGTACATTGAGAACTTAAATGAGCATAGGCATCCCCTCTTTCACCGAGCATTTAATGTCGGTGAGGGAATTTTACAATAAAATTCTGACTTGTAAATTCACTCCTCCGAGTTGCTGCATGGCAAAGCCGACGCTAAAAATGACGTGATGGGTGCCGGTGACCCAGATGGTGCCGTTGGGTTTGAGGACTTTTTGGCAGCGCCGGAGCCATTCGGTGTTGAATTCGTGGTTCCATTCGGGGCCGCGGGATTTGTCCCAATCGCCTTTGTGGACGCTGACCATTTTGCCGGCGTGACAGGTGATGCCGCCGTTGGAAAGGAAATAGGGCGGGTCGGCGAAGATCATGTCGAACCGGCCTTCGGGGTATTTGGCGGCGATGGCGTCGAGGACGGCGAGGCAGTTGTCGTTGTAGAGCCAGATGCCGTTGGCGGAATTTTCGTAGGCGAGGTGGAGGAGTTCGGGAGCGGAAGTAGAGTGGGCCGCGTGGGAACTTGGCCCTCCGAGGGTTGTGGGGCTATCGCCTTCGAGCATGATGCCGTCGAGGGGATTGATTTGCTCGGCGGGTGGATCGGGGTAGCGTGTTATTTTTTTCTTCTTCGGCACAACGCGGATCGATCGATCAGACGGGGGGAAAGATCAAGGAAATTGAGAATTTCGAATTTCGAATGTCGAATGAGGCGGGGAAACGTTGCAGGGAGGGAAAGTTATAAGGTTCTCAAGTTTTCAAGTTGGTTGCGGAGAGGATGCCCGTGGGCTCGCGCCGAGTGCTTGCGCACGGCTACCATTCGGCAGAGTGATTTTTGGATTGGATGGTTTTAACCCGAGGCGTTGCTCCCGCATGCGGGGCTATATTATCGCGCGCTTTCAGCGCTGAAATAAATGAATGGATTGGAGTCAAAATGATTGACTTTTTGTAATAACGGTTGTTATATGAGTGGCGCGGGTCGGTTTGTACGAGGTCCCGGCGACCGGCATTGGCCGGAATCGTGGTTCTTTGACAATTTGCAGTGAAAAGTGGCGTGTGACGAGTGACGTGCCCAAGAAGGGTCGAGAGTCGAGGGACGAGAGTCGAGGGCCAGGGAGCCGGAGGGCGGAGTTGGAGGCTGAATGTCGGAATCGTGAAAATCCTGTCTGGTTGCGGTTACTCGGCGTTAATTACGGTTAATTGCGGTTAATTGCGGTTAAATAAAGTGAAGGGGTGTCGGGAACATGCGTTGTCAGGTTTTCAGGAAACCGAACCGAGCCGACAGGCTGTCGGCGCTCCTTATGAGGAAATTAATACGTGTTGTGACTATCTCGAGTTAACTCGACTTATCTCGAGTTAATTCGAGTAAAAAAAATTCCCAAGCTGGGTCGAGGGTCGAGAGCCGGAAGCCGGAAATCAGAGGACGGAGGGCAGATGGCGGAAGACTGAAAAGGCGAAGCTGCCTGAAGGCGGAACTCTGAATAGCGGTCGAGAAGGGCAATGCACCGGGAGAACCACGAAATCAGGGATAAGGTTGGGCGTTGGAAACCTTTGCCAATTTCGGGTGTTTATAGGATGCTCTGATATGCCTTTATATGAGTATGAGTTGTGCGACGGTGATTGCAAAGCGTGTGGCGGGAAGTTCACGCTGCGCAGGCCGTTGAGTGCCCAAGAGTTGACGAAGTGCCCGTCGTGCAGGAAGCCGGTGCGGAAGGTGTTGTCGGTATTTAATTCGCCGAAGAAGTTGTCGTTTTCGGATGCCAAGAAGGCCGGGTTCAAGGTGTATAAGAAGATTGGCAAGGGGGAGTATGAGAAACAGTAGTGCTTGCGCACGGCCATGAGGAATGGAGTAATGGGGAATTGGAGTGGGGGAGTGTTGGGTGGGGCTGAACGTAAATGGGTGTGGGGCTGTCAGATGGATAATTAGTTAACGATTGGGTGGGGTGTTTTGCCGCTGAGATGCGAGTTTTTTGGCTCGCCAAGAGGAGTTGGATGCGAGATGGTAATACTGAAGACCAATGAGCGATCTCCAATTAATTGAATCAACCCTGGAACGGGCGTCGCGTCGGCGTCGCTGGGAGCGGGCTTTCCGGGGACTGTGGCAGGGGTTTTTCTGGGGGGCATGCCTCTGGTTAATCGCGCTGGCGGTTTACAAACTGCTGCCGATGCCGGTCTGGATTTTAGGCGTCGCGGGCGGGGTCGGTCTGGCTTGCGCGTTGACGGGGGCAATCATTGGCGGTTGGCGGAAGATTACTTTGAATCAGGCGGCGCGTTGGATAGATGGCAAGCAACATTTGCAGGAACGGTTGAGCACGGCCTTAGAGGTCGGCAAGGAAGGCACGAATGAAAGCTGGCGGGATTTGATCGTGACTGATGCCACGGCGCATGTGAAGGAAATCGATACCAAAAGCCTCGTGCAATTTCGGCTGCCGCGGGTGACCAAATGGGCGTTGGTGGTGCTGGCATTGACGGCGGGGCTGGGTTTCGTGCCGGAATACCGCAGCAAAGCATATGTCCAGAAGCAGACTGAGAAGAAGGTGATTCAGGAGGTTGGCAAGCAATTGGCGGATTTAACGAAGCGGTCGCTGCAAAAGCGCGCGCCAGCGTTGGAGACGACGCAAAAGGCGATGGATGCCGTGGGCGAATTGGGCGACCAGATGGCGCGGCAAAAGCTGACGAAGGCGGAGGCGTTGAAGAACATCGCCAACATGCAGGACAAGCTCAAGGAGCAGGTGAACGAGGCGGGCAAGGACCCGGCGATCAAGAAAATGGAACAAGCCGCCCGTGCGCCAAGCGGTGAGAATAATCCCGAGGTCGCGCGGTTGCAGAAGCAGATTGAAGATGCGCAAAAGCAACTCGGCACTCCCACCGGCACGCCGGAACAAATGGATAATTTGAAGAAGCAGTTGGATAAAATCCAGGAAGCTGCCAAGGCCGCAAACAGCAAGAATGGCGGCATGACCCAATCAGATAAGGAGAAGTTATCGCAGTCGATGGCGGCGCTGTCGAAGGAAGCGCAGGAGATGGGTATGCAAATGCCGGACTTGGATCAGGCCATTCAGGCATTGGCCGCGAACCAGACCGATATGTTTTTGAAGGATTTGGACCAGGCCACGAGCGATTTGGAAAAGACCAAGGAGTTGGCGAAGAACATGCAGCAAATGCAGCAGCAGATGGAGAAGATGGGCAAGGACCTCGCGGAACAATTGAAGAACGGTCAAGCGGAGGCGGCGCAATCGACGCTCAAGAAAATGGAAAGCGAGTTGAAGAAGGCGAATCTTACTCCCGAGCAATTGCAAAAGATGATGTCAGATGTGGCCAAGGCAATCGATCCCGCGAGTCCCTACGGCAAGGTCGGCGAGCATTTGAAAGAGGCGGCGAAGCAAATGAAGGATGGTCAGAAGCCGGATGCCGCGCAATCGCTGGCTGCCGCTGCCAAGGAGTTGGATAAATTGATGCAGCAGATGAACGATGCAGCCGCCATGTCCGCGCAGCTGGATGCCCTGAACAAAGCTTCGATGTGCGTCGGCACCGGCCAGGGATGGGCGCAGTGCAAGGGCAACGGCAACAAGCCGGGCTTTAAGCCGGGTGGCAAACCAGGGAGTGGCGTGGGCACCTGGGCCGATGAAAATAGCGGTTGGGGTTACAACGCTCAACAAACCAAGACCTGGGACAATACCGGCGTCACACGACCTGATTCCGCGCCGCGTGGCGTGAGTGATCGCGGCGAGGGTGAGTTGAGCGATGCGTTGCGGCCGGACAAGGTGAAAGGTCAATTCTCGCCCGGCGGCCAAATGCCGAGCATTACTTTAAAGGGAGTGAGCATCAAAGGCCAAAGCAAGGTGGCATACGAGGAAGCCGCCGTGGCCGCTCAAGGCGATGCGCAAAGCGCGTTGAGCCAGGAAAAAGTTCCCCGCGCGTATCAAGGGGCCGTGCGCGATTATTTCGACGATTTAAAAAAATAGAATGATTTTGGCCACGGATGAAACACGAGCAAACGCAGATGCATTGAAGATCTGCGTTGGTGTTTCATCCGTGGCCTGATTTTTAATACCCATGAATACTGAAGAACAAATTCAATCGTTCCGGCAGGCTTACGCGACCTTGCGCGCGGAAATCGGCAAAGTCATCGTCGGTCATGACGCCATCGTGGACGGCACGTTGATTGCCGTGCTCGCCGGCGGGCATGTGTTGCTCGAAGGCGTCCCCGGCCTCGGCAAGACGCTGCTCGTCCGCACGCTGAGCGAGGTATTGGATCTCTCCTTCAACCGCATTCAATTTACCCCCGATCTGATGCCTGCCGACATTCTCGGCACCAACATCGTCATGGAAACCGCCGGTGGCCGCCGTGAGTTCCAATTCCAACGCGGACCCATTTTTGCCCATCTCGTGCTGGCCGACGAAATCAACCGCGCCACGCCCAAAACGCAGTCAGCGATGCTTGAAGCAATGCAGGAGAAAAGCGTCACCGCTGGCGGCGAAATCCGCAAGTTGGCGGAACCGTTCTTCGTGCTCGCCACGCAGAATCCGATTGATCAGGAAGGAACCTATCCATTGCCGGAAGCGCAGTTGGACCGTTTCTTTTTCAAGCTGGTCGTCGGTTATCCCTCAGCGGCGGAGTTGACCGAGGTACTGACTCGCACCACTGAGAACACGAAGGCAACTGTTAATAAGGTGGTGGATCGTGAAGCGCTGATCGAATTGCAAAAACTCGTGCGACAGGTTCCCGTGGCGAGCCATGTGAAGGACTATGCCGTGCGGCTCGTGCTCGCGACGCATCCGCAAAGCGAAACCGCCGCGCCCATCACCAACCAATATCTGCGCTTCGGCAGCAGCCCGCGTGGTGGTCAATGCCTATTGCTGGCTGGCAAGGTTCGCGCGCTGATGCAGGGCCGGTTCAATGTGAGCTTCGATGACATCCAGGCCGTGGCGACGGCAACCTTGCGGCATCGTTTGATTTTGAATTTCGAAGCGGAAGCCGAGGGCATCACGACCGATCACATCATCGCGCAAATTCTCAGTGAAGTGCCGAAGGACAGTGCCTTGGTGAACGCCTAAAATGGAAGCGTCCTTCTCCAGGCTGACACTGCATGGCTAACGCGCTTCTTACTCCCGAACTGCTGCGGCGATTGGAGCAATTCCAATTGCTGGCGCGGCGTCGTGCCAAGAGTTCCGCGCGCGGTGAGCGGCGCAGCAAGGCACGCGGTCAATCAGTGGAGTTTGCCGATCATCGTAATTACGTTCCCGGTGATGACTTTCGTTATCTGGACTGGAACATGTATGGCCGGCTCGAAAAATTATTTCTCAAACTGTACGAAGAGGAACGTGAGTTGCCCGTCCGCATTTTTCTCGATGCCAGTGAATCGATGGGTTTTGGCGAACCGGCCAAGTTCCATTTCGCGCGGCAGATTGCTGCGGCAGTAGGCTACGTGGCACTGTGCGGATTCGATCGCGTGAGTGTCGTTCCGTTTCCGGAGAATCGTGATGAGATGGCCGTGCGGGGTGCTTTGCGGGCGGTGCGTGGACGCAAGTCCGCGCTGAATTATTTTCAAAACCTCGGCTACTTGACCGCCAAAGGCACGGCGAATTTTAACGAGTCATTACGTCGCGGCGCACTGGAAGCGCGACAGGCTGGGATGGCATTGGTGTTAAGTGATTTTCTGGATCCCAATGGTTACGAAGCGGGTTTGACTGCACTAGTGGGACGCGGCTTTCAGGTTAATGCGGTGCAAATTCTCGCGCCCGATGAAATTGCTCCGGGAACATTTGGCGATTTACGATTGGTTGATGCGGAGACGGGCGGCGTCCAGGAAGTGACGTTCGGCAAGTATCGTCTCGCGGCCTACCAGCAAATGGTCCAGAACTATTGCCAACGGATGAAGGAGTTCTGTCAGGGGCGGGGCATCAGTTTCTTTATGGCCCCATCCAATACATCTTTGGAGCAACTCTTGTTAAAACAACTTCGGCAAGCCGAAGTGTGGGGATGATCGAGTGTGGAATTCGGAGTGCGGAGTGCGGAATGGAAAATAAGAATTAATGAGTAATGAGAATTTAAAATTGCGGACCAAGCGATTTGCTCTCGATATTATTATGTTCGTTGAGAGGCTGCCGAGAGATTGCACGTGCGATGTCATTGGCAGGCAATTGTTGCGTTCCGGCACTTCGGTGGGAGCCAACTACCGGGCGGCTTGCCGGGCTAAATCTCCTGCTGATTTTATTTCCAAACCTGGCACTGTGGAGGAGGAAGCCGATGAATCAGGTTTTTGGATGGAAATGCTCATGGACTCCGGCAAAGTTAAAACCGGGCAAATCAAATCATTAATCCAGGAAACCAATGAATTGCCGGCCATAATGGTTGCTTCAATAAATACCGCAAAGAAATCTTCAGGAAAAGCTCGGCTTGCGACAGTCTCTATTCCGCACTCCGCACTCCGCACTCCGCATTAGAAATGAATTTCCTGGCTCCAGCCGCTTTCTTCTTCGCTCTCACCATACCGGTGGTGGTGGTGTTTTACCTGCTCAAGCGCAAGCGCGTGGTGAAGTTGGTATCGAGCACGCTGCTGTGGCAAAAATTTCTCGCAGAAACCCAGGCCAGCGCGCCGTTTCAAAAACTGCGTCGCAACTGGTTGTTGTTGCTGCAAATTCTCCTGCTCCTATTGGCGGTGCTTGCATTGTCGCGTCCTTATTTTGCAACGCACGCGAAGAGCAGTCAGTTGCGCGTGTTGATCCTGGATGCTTCGGCCTCGATGCAAAGCACCGATGAATCACCTTCGCGTTTCGAAGTGGCTCGCAAGCAGGCGCTCGAATGGGTGGACGGTTTGCGTGACGAAGACAAGATGGTGATTTTGCAGGTCGCGGCCAATACTGAGGTCAAGCAATCGGAAACCAGCGAGAAGTCAGCCCTGCGTCGTGCCATCCAGTCCTGTGCGGCAGTGGATTCGCCGACGCGTTTGGGGCCAGCGCTCAAGATGGCGGAATCACTCGTGCGGGATCGTGGGAAGGAGAGCAATCCGGAAATTCATTTGTTTAGCGACGGCGCGGTGCCGGACATGAGTGACTTTGGAAATTCGGCGTTGCCGTTGATTTATCATAAAATAGGACATGGCGCGAATAACCTGGGCATCACTGCGCTGGACGTGCGGGCCAATCCCGATGACGCCACCCAGCGCGCTATTTATACAAGCGTGTCGAATTTTTCAACGAACGCTTTGCAAACCGAACTGGAATTGCGTTTCGACGGCAAGCTGGTCGAGACGCGTCCACTAACCATCAAGCCGGGCGAGCCATCTCCTCAGGTGTTTTTAGCGCCACAAACGCGTGATGGCGTATTCACCGTGCATTCAACGACCCCGGACGATCTGGCAGCGGACAACGAAGCCTCCATTGTGAGTTTGTTGCCGCATCCGGTAAAAGTATTGTTGGTGACGCGCGGCAACCGGCTTTTGGAGCGTGCCTTCCGTTCGGTGCGCAATCTTCAACTTACTGTGGCTGCGGATTCCGCCGATGACGGCGCGGCATATGATTTTGTCGCGCTCGACGATATTGCGCCCACTGTCTGGCCGAAGGGAAACATCCTGGCGATTCATGTTTCCAATACGAACTGGTTTGAAAAAATATCCGAAGTGGAAGCCCCGACCATCGTGGATTGGAAGGCAACGCATCCGGTGCTGCGTTACGTAAGCTTTGACAATGTTCATGTGGTCAAGAGCCTTGTGGTAAAAACTCCCTCGTGGGGAATCTCGCTGGCGGAATCGCAGCAGGCCTCGCTGATGGTGGCGGGTGAATTGCAGCGGCAACGGATCATCTGGATCGGCTTCGACCCTCTGGAAAGCGATTGGCCTTTGCGCATCGCTTTTCCAATTTTTATGGAAAATGCCAGCGATTGGCTGAATCCTGCCAATGCAAAGAGCAGCCAACTTTTGGTTCGGGCCGGCGATCCATTCCGGCTCAGCCTGGCGCAGCCGGTGACCAGCGCGCAAGTCACGATGCCGGATAATTCCATCAAGAAATTGGCGGTGGATGCCAATACCAAGGAAATTGTTTTCGGCGAAACATTTCGCCAGGGGACTTACCGGTTGCGGGCTGGCACGAATGACACAGTTTTTTGTGTCGATTTGCTGGATGCGGCGGAAAGCAATATTAAACCGCGCGAGGAATTGCAGTTTGGCAAATACGCTCGGGTGTCCGCAACGACGTTGCACCGGGCGAACATGGAATTGTGGCGATCCATTGCGGCCATAGCGTTGGCGGTGTTGCTGTTTGAATGGTGGTATTACCATCGGAGGACCGTGTGACGGTGGGCGGAAGGCAGAGGACAGAGGACGAAGGACGGCAGGGATGCCGGTCTTTTACCATCTTCTATCTTCTATTCTCTATCCTCGTTTTGCTTAATACAAGCTGCGCTCGGAATACATCTGAAGTGGTCATCTATACAGCGCAAGACGAAGCCTATGCCGATTTAATTTTTAAAGATTTTGAGAAAAAGACGGGTATCAAAGTAAAAGCAGTTTTTGATAGCGAAGCGGTGAAGACGGTGGCGATGGCGAACCGTTTGCTGGCGGAAAAAAGTCATCCGCAATGCGATGTCTTTTGGGCGAACGAAGAATTGCGCACGCGGCAACTGGCAACGAAAGGAATATTTCGGGAAACGAATGGCTGGGCTGCGATGGGATATCGCACCCGCCGCCTGGTGGTGAATACCAATTTGCTGCCATTGGCCAAAGCACCAAAAACGTTCAGTGAAGCAACCAATGAAATCTGGCGTGGCAAGGTGGCGCTGGCTTATCCGCTCTTTGGAACCACCGCCGCACATTTTCTTACGCTGCGTCAAAAATGGGGCGATGCCGCCTGGCAGGGTTGGTGTCGCGCGCTGGCGGCCAATAAACCTTTATTAGTGGATGGCAATTCGGTGGTCGTGAAAATGGTGGGTAGCGGCGAGGCGTGGTTTGGTTTCAGTGATGCCGATGACATTGCTGAGGGGCGGATCAATGGCTATCCGATTGTGGAATTGCCGACGGTTGACGAAACCTTGTTCATTCCCAATACGGTAGGCGTGGTGCGCGGTGCGCCGCATCCGGAAGCCGCGCAGAAGCTGTTTGAATATTTGCAGAGCCACGAAGTGCTTGAACGATTGGTTCAGGTGAAAGCTTTGGAATCGGTTGAGTTGCCCAAGGCGGGAACCGGACTGCCAGTGAATTGGGATGCGTTGGTGCGGGAATTAGATTCGACCACGGTTAGTTTGAAAGAGGTTTTTTTGAGATGACGTTCCGCAAGACATGAACTGGACGCTGATAAAAAACAGTTTGCTCGTAAGCGGGCTGGCAACTTTGTTGTCAGTGCTGTTCGGGTTGCTGGCGGCGTTGTGGCTGTCCGGGATCACATTGAAATGGCGTCAACGCTGGCTGGCGCTGGTGGTCATGACTTTGGCATTGCCGCCCTTCCTAGTGACCAACTGCTGGCTCCATTATCTTGGGCAGGCTGGGGCGTGGCACGGCTGGCTGCCACTCAATATTTTTACTTTGGGCGGGACGGTTTGGATTTCCAGTTTACTGGTCTGGCCTATCACCACCTTTGCCGCGTTGAGCGCGTGGCGGCGATTGGAAGCCAATCAACTGGAGAGTGACATGGCGGTGACGGGAGGATCGCTGGTGTGCGGCCTGCTCTTACCGATGGCCCGAGGCACATTGGTGCAAGGCGCGGTGCTGACCTTTGTGCTGGTGCTGAACAATTTTGCGGTGCCCGCGATTCTGCAAACCAAAGTTTTTCCGGAAGAAGTTTGGGTGGAGTTTAACACCACCTTCAACATGCGCGGCGCGTTGCTGTTAAGCTGGCCGATGGTGGTAGTGCCAATTGTGCTATTGATCTGGCTGCGCCGCAGAGCCAGTGCGTGGCCGTCACTGCAAAGCGCGGTCTCGGCGAAATTATTCCGGCAGCAACTTGGGTCGACATGGTTTCGCGGATGCGGGCTGTTTACTTTATTCATACTCGCGCTGTCGGTTGGATTGCCGGTATTTCAACTGATTTCCACCGGACGGACGTGGGTGGAGTTGCCGGGTGCGATTGCTGCCGGGCAATCCGCCATTTGGAATTCACTGTGGCTCTCAGCGCTTTCCGCGACGGTTTGCATGGTCATCGCATTCTTTGGATGGCGATTGCCGATTGGACTGGGGCTGTGGTTTTCCTTTCTCGTGCCGGGAGTGTTGCTGGGGATTGCGTTTATATGGTTGTTCAATCGTCCTTACCTCACCGCTTTCTATCAAAGCGCCGGGATGGTGATTTTCGCTTTTGCTATACGCTACCTGGCTTTTGGATGGAATGGATTGAAGCACGCGATGGAATCGGTGGATCGCGATTTGAATGATGCGGCACGATTGGAAGGGGCGAATCGCTGGCAAATGTTGCGCCGCGTGCAATGGCCGCAAATTTCGCTGCAAGTCGCGGCACTTTGGTACGTCACTTTCCTACTTTGTTTATGGGATGTGGAATCGATTGTGATGATTGTGCCGCCGGGATGTGAAACACTGGCGCTACGCGTCTTTAACCTGCTTCATTTCGGGCACAACGCGCAGGTGAATGCGCTTTGCTTGACGTTGTTGGTGGTGGCAATAACCCCATTACTGCTTTGGGTGGTGGGGCAGAAGATTGTAAAAATGCGTGGTGCATGGTGCGTGTTGCGTGGGGGAGGGATTAGCGTTAGTGTCGCTCTTTTGGTTGGAGGCACGATTATAACTCTTTCTGGATGTTCGCCGGGTAATTCTGCGACTGAGCGGGCGATTGAGAGCAAGTTTTTCAGCCGTGTGCAAATCATCGGCACGCGCGGTGCAGGAGTGGGAGAATTCAACAAGCCCCGGTCCGTAGCAGTGGATAAAAAGGACAATCTTTACGTGGTGGACATGACGGGGCGGGTGCAAAAGTTTTCGCCGGAAGGCAAATTCCTGTTGTCGTGGCAAATGCCGCAGACCGACCTGGGCAAGCCGAAGGGAATGTGCTGCGATAATGATGGGGATATCGTGGTGCTGGAACCGCATTATCAGCGGGTGAATTTCTTTTCGCCGGAAGGCAAACTTGTGGCGCAATGGGGCGAGCATGGCACCAACGCCGGTCAATTAACTTTGCCCCGGTGTGTCGCCGTCAACTCGCACAGCAACGTCATCGTCACGGAATATACACTGGTGGATCGTGTGCAGGAATTTTCGGCGAATGGAAAAAAGCTGATTCATAATTTTGGCCAGGCGGGTACAGCGAATGGTGAATTCAATCGCGCCGAAGGTTTGGGCTTGGATGCGGCAGACCGTATGTATGTGGCCGATTCGTGCAATCATCGTATCCAGGTTTTTTCACCGGATGGAAAATGGCTGCGCACATATGGTAAGGCGGGTGAGAAAGTCGGCGAACTGAGTTATCCGTACGATATTCGTCTGGATAAAGCCGGGCGGCAGTATGTCTGCGAATTCGGGAACAGTCGCATCCAGATTTTCGATGCCAATGATCAGCCTTTGGAAATCATCGGTCACGCGGGTGGCGCACCGGGAGAATTCAGCAATCCATGGAGCATTGCTTTGGATTCAAAGGGCAACCTGTACGTGGCGG
Organism: Pedosphaera sp.; assembly: GCA_028293285.1. Taxonomy (GTDB): domain Bacteria; phylum Verrucomicrobiota; class Verrucomicrobiia; order Limisphaerales; family Pedosphaeraceae; genus Pedosphaera. The sequence continues at coordinate 11,372 of JAQGPC010000106.1, read as the reverse complement.
ATTCGCAGAATCATCGGGTGCAAAAGTTTTTGAGAAAGACTGAAACAGCGCAGAACACGGTATCAGGTGGTGAGGTGAAGCAATGAACTTTCAGTGCACCAATCCCTATTATCTGCTGCTGCTGCCGGTAGCGCTGGCGTGGATCATCTGGCTGGCTTGGAAAACCGATGTGCAGGTCAGCCGCTGGCGGCGCTGGACAGCGTTTGTCATTCGCACCTTCGTCGTAACTGCCGTGATACTGGCATTGGCCGGGCTGCAGTGGCTTCGTCCCTTGGAAGGCATGAATGTCTTCTTCCTCCTGGATCGTTCCGACAGCGTGCCTTCGCCACAACAGGAAGATGCACGGCTCCTCGTCAACCAATTGGGAGAAAAAAAGAAAGCCATTGATAAAGCGGGCGTGGTGGTTTTCGGCAGTGAAGCGAGCATCGAAACTTCCGTGAACCAGGCGGTGGATGTGGAGAAAATCCAGGCAGTAGTCGGTCGCGAACGCACGGACATTGAAGGCGCGCTTCGTTTGGGCACAGCCGCATTCCCTGAGACAGGCCAAAAGCGATTGGTGCTTTTATCGGATGGCAATGAAAACGCTGGTGATGCCATGGCAGCGGTGTTGGCTGCGCGGCCTTTGGGTGTAACAGTGGATGTTTTTCCCATGGGCGTCACCCGGGGTAATGATGTGTCAGTGCAAAAGTTGGGCGTGCCAGCCAAATTGAAAAAGGGACAGGTCTTCGAAACAAAAATATTTTTGCAATCGGACCGCGCCCAGTCGGCCATAGTGCGGCTGTATCGCAACGAACAATATCTGGGCGAGCAAAAGGTGGAATTATCCGCGGGCAAAAACCTGTTTACCTTTCCCCAGACGCTCTCTGAACCTGGCTTTTACAGCTATGACGTGCGAGTGGAAGCGGAGGGTGACATGCTGCCACAGAATAACCGCGCGAGCGCCTTTACCAGTGTCAAAGGCGAGCCGCGTATTTTGTTGGTTTCATCCGACCCGGAAGGGGACAAGCCGCTCGCTGCCGCCATGCAATCGTCACGTCTGGAAACCAAGCTGGTTGGCGTAAATAGTTTTCCCAGCACGCTCGCGGAGATGCAAAGCTACGATGCTATTTTTCTCAGCAACGTGGCCGCCGGTGATTTGGGCACGGACTTGCAAAAGCTATTGGAAAGCGCGGTGCGTGACTTCGGCGTCGGGCTGGTTTGCGTGGGTGGCGATCAAACGTATGCGGCGGGTGGGTATCGTGGCACACCCTTGGAAAGCACGCTGCCAGTTGACATGGAACTGGATAGTAAAAAGGTTCTGCCCAGTGGCGCCGTGGCCCTAGTGATGCATGGGATGGAATTTGCCAATGGAAATCAGGTCGCCCGCGATTGCGCCCAAGGCGTACTGGCGGCATTGGGACCGCAGGATGAAATGGGCGTCGTGTTGTGGGACGGCACCGAACACTGGCTTTTCCCGATGACCAAGGTGCTGGATAAAAAAGCGCTGGGTCGCCAAATCGCGGGGATGAACCAAGGCGATCTGCCGAGTTTCCAAGGGGTCATGTCGCTGGCGCATGAAGGCTTGAAGGCATCGCATGCAAATTTGAAGCACGTGATCGTTTTCAGCGATGGCGATCCCAATGCGCCCTCGCAAACTTTGATAAATACCATGGTGGCCGACAAGATCACCGTCAGCACGGTATTGATCGCCGGTCACGCGGGACCGGACACGATGATCTGGATGGCGGACCACGGCAAAGGACGATTTTACAACGTGACGTCGCCGAATGATTTGCCGCAGATTTTCATCAAGGAAGCGGCGGTCATTTTGAAATCAGCAATCTATGAAGATCCGTTCAAGCCACAATTGATTGCCTCCACTGAATTGGTACGGGGTATTAGCGGTGCGGAATATCCCATGCTGCTAGGTTACGTGGCGACCACGCCGAAGTCGCGTGCGGAAGTTCCGTTGAAGACGGACAAGGGTGATCCGCTGCTTGCTCACTGGCAATATGGGTTGGGTCGTTCGGTGGCGTTCACCTCGGATGCCAAGGCGAAGTGGAGCAAGAACTGGCTTGGGTGGGATAAGTACAAGCAATTTTGGTCTCAGATCGCACAATGGAGTTTGCGCCGTTTGGAAAATTCGGATTTCACCACCGAAGTCACCGTGGACAAAGGCGAAGGCCAAATTAATGTGGAAGCTTTGGATGAGCAGGGGAATTATCGCAATTTTCTGGATCTGAAAACGGTGGTGGTGAGTCCCAAAGGTGAAAAGATTACCGTGCCACTGGTGCAGACCGGGCCGGGACATTATGAGGCGCGCTTTCCTACGAAGGCGGTGGGTTCCTATCTGCTGAACTTGATGGACATGAAGGACGGCCAGATACGCGGCACGCAAGTGGTGGGTGCAAGTGTGAATTACTCGCCCGAGTTCAATGCTTCCGAGCCGAATATAAATTTATTGCAACGGCTGGCCGAGAGCGGCGGTGGCAAAGTGCTGGATCCGGCCAACCCGGTGGACAATCCGTTTTTGCATGACCGGCAGAAGACGTTTCAGCCGCGTGACCTTTGGGAATGGCTCTTGAAATTTGCCGTGTTGTTATTCCCGTTCGATGTGGCCGTGCGGCGCATCCAGCTTGAACGCGATGAAGTGCGACGAGCCTTGAGGAAACTGCAGGGTTGGATTTTCTTCTGGCAAGGCAAGGCGCGTGAACCGGAGGCGGAAGAATCGTTGGCAGCCTTGCTGGCGCGGCGTGAACAGGTCCGTTCGACACAGACCGCTCCGGCTGAGCCGAATCCCGACCTATTCCGCCCGCAAAAGCCGGTGGCGTTGCCAACTGAAGATACCCTGTCTCCAGTTGGTAAAGTTGTTGAATCGGGAACGGAACCAGAACCCAAGCCGGACGATGACGACGAACCGCCGCCGACCAGCACAACCAGTCGGTTATTGGATGCCAAACGGCGGGCGCAACGGCGGAAAGAATAATGGCAGAAATGGATTGTACGGGCTATAATTCTGAGCCAGTGGCGTGTGGGGGGCGGGGATTGACGGAAACGGGCAAACAAAATCATTGCTTGGAATGCCGTTATTATGGCTACATCCTCGGATGCCAATAGGGCTGGCTGAGCGGTTTGGCTGGTTAAAAGGCTAATTATTCAGAGCCGTGCCGCGTTAAAGTCATGAACCGATGTCGTTTACAGATTTTTTATTCGGGGAAGGTGCAAGGCGTTGGTTTTCGGTATAGTGTGAAAACGGTCGCCAATGGTTTTGAAGTGACTGGAATAGTGCGTAATTTGGCCGATGGCAGGGTGGAATTGGTGGCCGAAGGAAGCAAAGACGAATTAGATGCATTTCAACAGGCAATTCGCGAGTCGGAGTTGGGACATTTTATTCGGAATGAAGAGGCACATTGGGAAGAATCGCAAAACAATTTTCGCGGATTTGAGATAGTGAGATAGATAGAATGAAGTTTGCAATCATAGCCGATATACACGCCAATCTGGAGGCTTTCCAGGTCGTTTTGGCAGACATCAAGGAACAGAAATGCACGCATTATGCCTGCGTTGGAGATGTGGTCGGCTACGGTGCCAACCCCAAGGAATGCCTCGACATTGTGCGCACCATGGGCATGCCCTGCGTCAAGGGAAACCATGACGAGTATTGTTCCATTGATGGAGAACTGGATGGATTCAATCCCCATGCCGCGGAAGCGGTCAACTGGACCCGCAAACAATTAAGCGAAGAAGACCGTCAATGGCTCCGGGACTTGAAATATTTCCGCATGGTCACCAGCTTTTCCATGGTTCATGCCACGCTGGATGGTCCGCAACGCTGGGGTTATGTTTTTGACAAGCTCGCCGCCGCAGCCAGCTTTACTTATCAAAACACGCCCGTTTGCTTCTTTGGCCACACGCATGTGCCGGTTGCTTTTATCCGCGATACCGTGGTGAAGGGTGGTACTTATTCCAAATTTAAAGTTGATCCTACTCGCAAATATTTCGTTAATGTCGGCAGCGTTGGCCAGCCTCGGGACAATAATCCCAAGTCGGCTTACGTGGTGTACGACGTGGACGAAGGCACGATTGAATTGCGCCGTCTGGATTACGATATTGCCACCGCCCAGAAAAAAATTCTGGATGCAGGTTTGCCGCCGCGATTGGCGGAACGGCTCGCTTTTGGACGATGAAATGTCCGGCCCTTGGCGCGGCTGCAAAAGTCTCAATTCAGAAGCCTCGGCATAGCTTTGCTTGAAAATTCTTATTCTCAAGCCCAGTTCGCTCGGCGATGTGGTGCAATCGTTGCCGGTTCTGCGCCTCCTAAAACTTCACCTTCCCCAAAGCGAAATCTTTTGGTGGCTTGAGTCAAGCCTCGTTCCTTTGCTTGCGGAGGACCCAGACCTCGCAGGCATTTATCCTTTTCACCGCAAACGCTGGGGTGCACCGTATAACTGGCCCGAAATTTGGACCAGCGTACGCAAGATACGGGCGCAACGCTTCGACTGGGCCATCGATTTACAAGGGTTGGCTCGCAGCGGATTGTTCACCTGGTGGGCTAATGCAGATTTAAGCATTGGACTCGACGGTAAACGGGAAGGAGCGCGCGGTTTTTATGATGTGCTGGCACCTGCTTTGACTGGGGGAAATCACGCTGTGGATAGATATTTGTCCGTGCTGCCAACCTTGGGAGTTCCGGTGCATCAACAATTCAAATGGCTGCCCGAACGGCCGATTTTGGCTGCGCAAGTGCGTGAAAAATGGAAGACCGATTTTGCTCGGTGGGTAGTGCTTTTACCCGGCGCACGATGGGACAACAAGCGTTGGCCCCTCGAAAACTTCACGGATTTGACCCGGCGCATATTGTCCGTTTCTTCCGATGTAAATATTGCCATTTTGGGAAGCAAAGACGATCAAGTCTTGGGCAATGTCATTGCGGCTGTGAATCCTCATCGCTGTCTGGACCTGACCGGAGAAACATCCTTGCCTGAAATGGTTGAATGGCTGCGACTTTGTGAGTTGGTGATCACCAATGATACGGGACCGATGCACGTTGCAGCAGCGTTGCAACGACCTACTGTTGCCATCTTCGGTCCCACAAATCCGGGAGCCACCGGGCCGCATGGTCAAAGACAGAATGTGCTGCAGGTATCCAATCTTCCTTGCGTGCCCTGCCTGAAAGGTCACTGTTCTTATAAAGAGCCGCTGGCTTGCCTGCATGGCATTACTCCGACAATGGTTTTTGAAAAGGCGAGGAATGTATTGAAAGGGAGTGTACTTGCCCAGGCGCGGCAGTATCCTAATTCGGCTTTGATCGGCAACTGAGTTGAATAAAGAGAGCTGCCACTCGTCTATTTCATGCCGTTCAAGCCCGGTAAACGGGGGTGGGTTTTGCTTGCCACCCGGCATAACCAATTTAGAGTGGGTAAATGAAAAATTTAGGCTTTTTGTTCATGGCATTGTTTGCCTCGATCTGTGGCGTGTCCGCCCAGATCACGGTGGAGGTAAAGATGGACCAGGAGCAGTTTCTGCCGAATGAATCCATTCCCGTGGCAGTCCGCGTCGCAAATCATTCCGGCCAGACTTTGCATCTGGGCAAGGAGGCGGATTGGTTGACCTTTTCCGTGGAGGCCAACGATGGTTTCATTATCTTGAAATCCGGGGAAGTGCCGGTCATCAAGGAATTTGATTTGGAATCTTCAACAGTCGCAACCAGATATTGTGACTTGGCGCCCTATTTTAATCTGGGGAAACCCGGACGTTATTCCATCATTGCCACAGTAAAAATACCCGATTGGCCAACGCAGCCCACGAGTCGGCCCAAGGAATTTGATATTATCTCCGGCGTGAAATTGTGGGAACAGGAGTTTGGGTTGCCACCTTTGTCAGCCACAAACCATGGCCAGCCGGAAGTGCGCAAATATATTCTGCAACAGGCCGCTTATCTCAAAAGTATGAGGTTATATCTGCGTCTGACCGATGCTTCCGAATCTCAAGTTTTTAAGACTTTTCCGGTGGGTCCCATGACTTCCTTCAGTCGTCCTGAACCGCAATTGGACAAGGTGAGCAATCTTCATCTCATTTATCAAACTGCAGCGCGCACTTATAACTACAGCGTAATCAATCCAAATGGCGAGCTCCTCTTGCGCCAGACCTATGACTATACCGATACCCGTCCCCGCTTGAAGGTTGAAGATGAGGGGAAAATTACCGTGGTAGGCGGCTTGCGCCGTATCACTTCCAATGATCTGCCCGCACCCAAGTCCGTTCTTGCAATCGATGATGTTAAAGCGCCTAAACCTTAACTTGCTGCGTTGGGCGATATTATGGGCAGCATTCACGATGGTGGATGCAGCTCTGGCACAAAATGTAATTCTGCATCTTCGCAATGGAGATCGCATTGCCGGGACTATTATTTCCGAGAACACCAACCAGGTGACCGTATCCACGGTGTGGATTAAGGAACTGGCAGTACCACTTGCGCAGATTGAGCGGCGGGAATTGTCGGCGACTAATACTGTTCTCACAGTTAAGACCTCGGCCCCTGCCGTGGTGGTCACGACCGTGCTCACCAACAAACCTGCGGCCACCAACGCAGTGACGGCCGCCCTGGCCAAGCCTGTGGTTCCGCCGCCCAAACCCTCATGGTTTAAGCGCTGGAAAGGCGATGTTTCCGTGGGCGCTGATTTGGTGTATGGCGCGACAGACCGGCAGCTTTATCATGGGCATTTGGGCCTCACGTATTCCCAGCCTTACGAACATAATCCACAAAAGTTTTTCCGGGATGTGCTTAATTTTAACGCGGAATATGGCAAGACCGACGGAGTGCTTTCTGCCAATCGCATGGACGGCAGTTCCAAGACCGATTTTGACGTGGGCAGGAAAATTTACGTTTATAACCTAGTCGGCGCGGGGTATGATGAGATTCGTAAAATTGACATTCGTTATGAAGTCGGGCCGGGCGTGGGGTATCACCTATTTACGAAGACCAACTACGTGATGAACGTAGAATTGGGGTCGAATTACCAGGCGGAATACCGTTCCGACAATACCCGGAGTGAGAATTTTTATGCGCGTATCGCAGAAGATATCACTTGGAAGCTGAATAAAACGACGGCCCTCGTGGAAAAGTTTGAATTGTTCCCCCAACTGGGAAACAGCACCCAGTACCGGGCACGCTTTGAAGCCACTTTAAGCCATTCAATACTCTCAAATCTATCCCTAAACCTCACGCTGCTTGATCTCTACGACACTCGCCCCGCCAGTGCCGTTCCCCACAATGAAGTGCAGGTGCGCTCTTCTCTTGGTTTTAAATTTTAGGCGGCAAGCGAGCGGTCCCCGTCGTGTAATTTCAGTATTTTACCCACAATTTCTGCCAGGCTGTTAAGCACGAAATCGTGGTGCCCGGAACCTATCCAGGGCGAGTTCAGCAATAATGAAGTGCAGCCCACTTCCCGCGCTGCCTGCGCATCCTGCCATTTGTCGCTGATGACAAACGACCGTTCCATGTCGAGATGGAATTTGAACGAAGCTTCCTTGAATAAACCCGGTCGCGGCTTGCGACACGAGCACATATCAGATTTATCATGCGGGCAAACCAAAATATCATCCAGTGGCAGGGTGCGGCGCAAAAGATCGTGCATACGATCCAATTCGCGGCGTGACACATCTCCGAGCGAAAGCCCGGGTTGATTGGTGGTGGCGATCAACACAAAGCCGGCAGCCTTTAGCTTTTGCAGCAAAGGACCGACTTCAGGATTAACCATGAATTCTTCCGCCACTTGGGGAACGGCCTGATGCTGGCGTTCAACGCGGACCAAGTTTAAGATGCCGTCCCTTTCCAGAAAAATTGCGGTCTTCATACTTCCAAGAAAGCATAAACCTCGCCTGATTTCGTTGGTGGCAGCAAAAACCTTAAATGCCCTGAAAATTCGGTGAAATTAAATTCCTCCGTCCTCGCAAAACTGAGAGTGGCGCGTGAAAAGTGAGCAGAATGGGCAATTCGTTACAAACGCCTTATTCACGCAGGTCATTGACTGCTGGAACTCGTGTCTGCATCTGCTTGACGATGGGCATGGCCCGGACAAGGGCATTTTCCTGGGTCTGGCCCGCAAAAGATTTCATCGCCAGCCGCACCGCCGCCGCCGGGTCTCCATTGCGGTCGCACAATGGCAAGGTGACATAAACCAAATCCTTTTCCTTGCGATAAGTCATGACCCCTTTATTGATGACCTCAATATCGTTCTTTTCCCCAGGCTGACCAATTTCCTTTTCATTGCTGCTGGCCGCGAGACGGGGTTCGGACTTTTCCAACGTGGCAATCTGCACTCCCACGAGACGCGGATTTTTCCGCATGCTCTCGCGCACCAATGTTTGCAAAAACCTTTCGCGCGGTGTGTAGGTGATGCGCGTGTCTGTAAAATAACTCACCGAATCTGATTTCGTCCAAAACGCAATCTTACCCGCGCCCAGGCTATTGTCGGTCAGCATCGGCATGATTTCCTTGCCGTCGAAGAGGCAATGAATTTGATTCCCTTTGCACTCCACCGACAACTCATGCCAGGTATCCTTGGCTATGGGCATGTCAGGTCCGATAATGCTGCCGCGCTCGCCATTGATGACCTTGTAAAAGCGCACGTTATTTCCCAGCGCGCTAGCCCGTAAAACGTAATAATTCTTTTCGTCCTGCACACGAAAGGCGATGCCAGCCATTTGCTCGAAAATGCCGCTGACAATCTTGAATCGCGTGGAGAAAGTGAAATCGCTATAAGTGTCATCACCTAAAACGAGCATTGGAAAATGCTCATCGGTCATCTCCTCTGCGAGTTGGGCCACGACTGCTTTTTTTCCAGTGCTGGGCGCGTTGGGAGTCAATGCGGGCAACGCCAGCGGCACATCGGCCATGATGACCTTCCAGTTCGCCGGCTTGCCGGTGCCGGACATCATGCTGTGGCAATTTGTCGGCGACTGATTTTCCGGCGATTCGCTAAAATCAAATCTACGCTCAGCCGCAAACGCGGAACTGGCAAATCCTGCCAGCAGCACCCAAAGAAAATAGTTACGCATCGGTACGGAGGGTAGCAAAAAAAAGCCGGGCGACAAGTGTTTGTGCCCGGCCTGAAATTGCATGTGCAATCGATTACGCCTTCCAGATCATTTCCGCGACCGTCCGGCCAGCAGGAATGAATGGCAGCACGTGTTCCGTGTACGGCACGATGACATCCAGCACGTACGGTTCCTTGGAATCGAGCATCCGTTGTATTGCCGCGCGCAAGTCCCTTCTAAACATCACGCGTTCGCAAGGCACGCTGAAACCCTTCGCCATCGCCACATAATCCGGATAAATCTGCTTCACGTTTTCCGGGTCGCCGAGGTAAGTATTGCCACGATTACCAGCGTAAAAACGATCTTCCCATTGCACCACCATGCCGAGATGCTGGTTGTTCAAGACTAGCGCTTTCGCGGCAATTTTTTCAATGTGCGCCGTCGCCAATTCCTGAATGTTCATCAGGAACGAGCCATCGCCATCGATGTCCACCACCTGCTTGTCCGGGCAGGCCACCTTCGCGCCCATCGCGGCGGGATAACCATAACCCATCGCACCCAAACCAGCGCTCGTGAGGAACTGCCGCGGGAACTTGTATTGATAATATTGCGCCGCCCACATCTGATGCTGGCCCACGCCCGTCGTGATGATCGCATCGCCGCCGGTCAACTCATACAACATCTCAATCGCCATCTGCGGCAGGATCACTTCGTTTTCCTTGCCGTCCATATGGTCGCGCATGTGTTGCGACTTCAACACTTCCTCGGTCACGCGATAGCCGAACGGCGCCTTGGCCTTCCAATCGGCCGTCTGCTTGTGCCAGGCCGTAAATTTCTTCGCGATGCCGCGCTTCTTCAGCATGTCGTTCAAGCGGCGCAACGCAAATTTGATATCGCTCACGATCGGCAAATTCGCCGGCTTGTTCTTGTTGATCTCGGACGGATCGATGTCCACGTGAACAATCGTTCCGTGTTCACAGAATTTTTCCACTTTGCCGGTCACGCGATCATCGAAACGCACGCCAAAGGCCAGCAGCAAATCCGCGCCCGGCGCAATCAATTGCGGGATTTCATTAGCATCCTTCTTCGGCGCAAATTCACCACTCACCGCCCAATTCGCGTAAGCCGCGCCGTGCATGCCCAGCCAGCGCAAGGAGAGGGGATGCGATTCGGGAAACGCTCCGATGCCCATGATCGTCGTCGTCACCGGGATCTGTGTCGCTTCGGCGAACTTCTTCAATTCCTCACTCGCCTCGCCGCTGATAATGCCTCCGCCGACATACAACAAGGGCCGCTCACTCTTCTCAATCAACCCAATGATCTCGTTCAGCTCGATGTCACTGGCGCGCTTGTCCACGTCATAACCGCGCACCATCACTTCGCTTGGAAAAACCGGTTGCGTCCTTGCCTGTTGAATATTCTTCGGCACATCCACCACCACCGGGCCCGGACGACCCGAAGTCGCCACATAAAACGCTTCCTTGATCACGCGCGGAATGTCATTCACATCCGTCACTAGATAGCTGTGCTTCACAATCGGCAAGGTCATCCCAAAGAAATCTGTTTCCTGGAACGCGCCACGCCCAATCATTGCCTGCGGCACTTGGCCGGTGATGGACACCAATGGAATCGAATCCATATAGGCATCCGCAATGCCGCTCACCAGGTTCGTCGCGCCCGGCCCGCTCGTCGCCATGCAAACGCCCGCCTTGCCCGTCGCCCGCGCGTAACCTTCCGCGGCGAAAACCCCGCCCTGTTCATGGCGCGGTAAAATCGTCCGGATCTTCGACCGGCTCAACGCCTGATGGAACTCCATGCTCGCGCCGCCGGGATAGGCAAAAATCGTATCCACCCCTTCGCGTTCGAGGCAGGCGATGAGGATTTCACTCCCCATCATCGTGCGGCCGAGTTCAGGACGTTTCTTCGTTTCGGTTTTCTTCGCTGTTGCTATCGTTTTGCTCATACTAAGTGGCGGTTTCTATGTTTTGACCGGCGACCGCGGGTTTTGACAAAAAAACCCACGACCGTTGCCAGCCGTGGGTTTTTGTCGAAATCGTTGTTACATTCGACAATAGCCCGCAGCCGCGCCGGCTACTACGACCAAGGCGACTACTACAACTATTTGTCGAACAATAATCATTATCAGCCCGTACCGTAGCCAGCCTGTAGGGCACGGTCAAGCCCAGATTCGTGGGTTTATTGCCCAGTTTCCCCTCCCTCATAATCCTAATCTTACTCCACTAGCGTCCCGCAGAAAAAAGGCTGGAGAGTAATTGAAGAACCTGCCACACGGCAGGGTATGAAAAGCAATTACAAACCAGCCAAGGCTAATTTCAGTGTTTTCCGTCAGATTT
>JAQGPC010000039.1 GCA_028293285.1 Pedosphaera sp. | reverse complement strand
AATCTACTTCATCTAATAACTCGTAACGCGCCATCAAACCGTCGAGGACATGCCAGGGATTCCCGAATTGGACATGGGATTCTCCGGCGAAGAGAAGTTCGCAACGCGAGCCAAAGGAACGAACTTTCAGGAAAGGCTTCGCAGCAACGAAGGAATAACGGGCCTGCGAGGAATCGAAGAGGGCGCTGCGCAACAGCACGATGCCCGGCTCACCGTGGAGTTGCTCAACGAGCGACTCGGGCGTGTGCGCAGTCGGGATTTCGTGAATCAGCGGGCGCATTCTTAATCAAAATGTGAGCAGCCTTTGAAGTCCCTTGCTGGTTTTTAATGGGCTTACGAGCGCCAGGTTTAAACGTTCCGGATGGAAAAAATCACGCGCGACAGCGCGGATTTCCGCCGGGGTTACTTTGCTAATGCGACGTTTAAGTTCGGCTGGAGAAATGATTTTTCCAAATCCAAGCAATTGTTCGCCCAACCACATCATTTGGTTATCGGTGCTTTCAAGGCCGAGGTCAATTTGTCCGATGACATAATCGCGAGCGCGGCGGAATTCGGCTTGGGAGGGCGCGGTTTTAATGAGTTGGCTCAATTCATGCACGATGAGTTTGAGGGCTTTATTGAGGTTATCAATATCCAGTCCAGCGGAGACGTTGAGCGTGCCGGCATCGTCAAAATAGCTAAGCGAACTGTAAATGGAATATGCCAGACCGCGATCTTCACGAACAACTTGAAAGAGACGCGAGCTCATGTTCTCGCCGAGAATGGTATTCAACAGGCGAAGAGCGTAACGGCGCGGATCATGGCGGGAGCAGGTGCGGATGCCGAGGGCAAGTTGGGTCTGCTCGGTTTTTTTGGTGAAAAGCCTGATACGCGGTTCGCTTTGCTTGAAAGTGGCAGGCACGAATTGTGGTCGCGGACCTCCAGGAAAGCGCGCGGCAATTTGCGAAACGGCCTTAAGCACCTGGTTGTGCTTGAGGCGGCCAGCCGCAACGACCAAGGTGCGGCTGGCTACATAATTAGTTTTTTGGTAATTGACGAGATGCGGGCGGGTCAAGCCGTCGAGTGTTTTTTCTGTTCCAGTAAGAGGGCGCCCCAGTGGTTGATCTGGCCAAAGAGTTTCATTCAGCAATTCCTGGACGTGATGCTGGGGTTGATCGAGGTACATGGCCAATTCCTCTTTGATGACGCTGCGTTCCTTAGCAATGTCCGCAGGATCGAATTTCGAATTTAGAAACATGTCGGTGAGGACATCGAGCAACTCGTCAAAGCGATCATGGCGTGCCTTGGAATGGTAGCAGGTCATTTCTTCGCTGGTAAAAGCGTTCAAGTAACCGCCAATGCCCTCCACATCCTGCGAGATTTGGCGGGCGGACCGTTTTTTGGTGCCCTTGAAAAGCAGATGTTCGATAAAATGGCAGACACCATTTAATTGGGCAGATTCGTAGCGTCCACCAACGCCAATCCATAGTCCGAGGCTGACGCTGGTCATGTGCGGCATTTCTGCCGTGGCGACGGTAAGCCCATTTTTAAGCTGAGTGACTTGGTACATCCGAATTGTTTTCAAGTTATCAGGTTATCATGTTTTCAAATCGAGCGACAGTGCTCACTTAACAATTTAAGAACCTGAAGCAGATAAATTAAGCGAAAGCCTTGGGAACAACCTCGGGCGGACCAACCTTGCGTTCATAATCCAGAATGATGCCGATGGCTTCTTCGGGATCATCGGTGATGGTGAAGAGATTCAGGTCGCCTTGACTGATGAATCCGCCTTTGTCGAGAGTGGCACGCATCCATTTTAAAAGACCAGTCCAATATTCCCGACCAAATAAGATTAGCGGAAAGCGGGGGATGCGCCCGGTTTGAACGAGAGTGAGGACTTCAAAAAATTCATCAAGCGTGCCAAATCCGCCGGGCATGAAAACGAAGCCGATGCTGTATTTCACGAAACAGACTTTACGCGAAAAGAAATAATGGAAGTTGATGGGAATATTGGCGTAGCGATTCCCTGCCTGTTCATGGGGTAATTCGATATTCAAACCGACGGATTTGCCTTTCACCTTCGTCGCGCCGCGGTTAGCAGCTTCCATAATGCCAGGACCGCCACCAGTGATTACGGCGAGCTTATGTTTGGCTAAACCTTTGGCAAGCGTAACGGTGGCTTGATAATAAGGATCCGTAGGAGAAGTGCGTGCGGAGCCGAAGATAGTCACACCGGGGCCGACTTGAGACAGAGTTTCAAAGGAATCCACAAACTCCGCCATGATGCGAAAAATGCGCCAAGGATCTTCCTTGATAAAGCTCAGGGTCGTGTCGTTCATGACGTAAGGATAGACCGCACAGGGAAATAGACAAGGAGACGTGTAATGTGTTGGCGGGATTCGAGCACGATGTGAATTCAACTATTAGCAGAAAAGAATCCTTCGACCTTCATTTATTGCCGAACTGACTAATCGATATAAATAAACTCGTTTGCACACAGCAGCACCTGGCAATATTCTTCCCACGCTGCACCGGATGCATCATCCGCCTTAATGTCTTTCGCGGCAACGCGGCCTTGCGCGAGCGCCTTCTCTCCAATCTTGATCTCCTGCGAAGTAGGTTTGCGGCCATAAAGCTGCCGGTAAAGCCAATCAATCTTGCCTCGCTCATCCTTCGGTGCCTCCCCAGTCAATCTCTCGACTAAAGCCTTTGTTTGCGCCAGAGCAAACGGATGATTTAGCAAAAACAACGATTGCGGCGCTACTGTCGAATCAATCCGCTTCTCCACTATCGCATTCGGGTCGGCCGCATCGAACATGAATTGATACGTTGCTCGATCCGATCGAATCGTCATTACATATAGTGTGCGACGCATTGTATTCAAATCGCGAATCGCCGTCCCACCCACGGTTTTATCCAACTTGCCGCTCACCGCCAGCAGCGAATCCCGAATTGCTTCTGATTCCAGCCGACGACGATTCATCCGCCCAAACAAAAGATTATCCGCGTCTGCCTTCAACGTCGCCGTGGTCGGCTCGCTGGATTGCTGGTATGTCGCCGACAACATCATCGTCCGATGCATTGCTTTGATTGACCAACCCGAATCAATAAACCGGTGCGCCAGATAATCGAGCAACTCCGGATATGTCGGCGGTGTACCCAATTTCCCAAAATTATTCGGCGTCCGCACAATGCCTTCACCGAAATGATGCTGCCAAATGCGATTCACCATCACCCGCGCCGTGAGTGGATTCGTTGGACTGGCAATCCAATTCGCCAATTGCAAACGTCCGCTTCCTTCAGTAATCGACTTCTGTTCATCACCCGCGATGATCCGTGGAAAACGCCTCGGCACTAACTCGCCCAGCCGATCATACCGGCCGCGCACATGAATCTTCACATCATGAATCCCCGCATGCGGGCTCTCTGGCACGCCACCTTCCAGCATCCCTTCCGCCATTGGAATTGCCGGCGGTGTATTTTGTTTTAATGCGGCCAATTCACTCTTCAATTTCACCAAGGTCTCCCGGCCTTCCTTCGGGAAAAGATTCTCGTTATTTCGTCCGGCCGCCCAAAACGAACTCTTGATATCCATTAAATCCTTATACAGCCTGCTGATGGCGGAATTCGTTACGTCCGATGCCGACAAAGCTTTCTGGATTTCCTGGGCAGTAGCATGAATTTCTGCTTTCGCCGCCTTTCGATTTACAGTCTCGAACCATTTCGACAAAACCGAGCCTGCCATCACTTCACTTACCGCCGCCCGCCCATCCAAATCATACACGTACCAAATGGATTTGTTATTATACCCATCCGCATGCGGGTTTGCGCCTTTATCAAAATCAGGTACCAAATCCTTCACCACATTCCACGTGCGTTTCTCTCCGCCACTTTCGGCAATCTCCAATTCCACCAACGTTGTATCGCATGAATGGTCACCCTTGGGCAGCACCACCAATTGAATCATCTCACCCGCCTTCACTTCGAGTGACTTCAACTGCTCCGCCCCTTTGCCTTCCGCGAATGGTTGCGCGCCCGCATTCGGAATCGTTCCCGATGCCAACGCCCTCGTCCCCGAATTTCCGTGCAAATCCAAAGTCCAATCGATTCCATCGCCGCAACTCGGGTCCGCATCCGTGACCTTGCCTTTAATCTGAACCGTTCCAGTAATCGGACTCTTCCAGCCAATCGCCACCCCGGCTTTTGGCGAAGGATGAATAGCCAGGCTATGCGGTGGCATTCTGATCGATAGAAAACCAACTTCGCTATCTGTGGAGTTCGCCACTGTGGAAGGCGTGTCCGCGTTGTTCGCATTGCGCCAGGCGTGCAATCCTGGCTTGTCCAACAAGTTGGGCACGGTTATGGAAAGCAGCTTAAAATTTCCAAAGCCCAGATAATCCACCCACTGCTGCAGTAAGCCAAGCAACGGTTCAAAGCTGCTTTTGTTTTTTGCAACATATTCCGTCACGCTGAGACTCGCTTGCTCGCTCTCCCGGTTCTTATAATCCGCTGCCGCTGTCAAATAATCAGCCGTTTGCAATAGCGCCTTCTTCGAAAAAGTTGTCAACTGCTCGTCCGTCATTGCCGCAATCTGTTTATCCAATTCAGCGATCCGCGCCTCGCGTTGTTTGCGCCGTTCCGTCTCGCCCTTGGAGATAAGCGGTATGCGCATCAAATTTTCCCCGGCACCCTTCGGTTGCAGCTTGGGCAATATGTGACTGCTGAAAAAAATGCCCGCCATGGAATAATAATCCGCCGTCGGAATCGGATCGAACTTGTGATCGTGGCAGCGCGCGCACGCCAGTGTCAGCCCCAGAAATGCCCGTCCCGTCACGTCCACCTGGTCGTCTGCGATGTCCGTCAAAATCTTGTCCTTGTCCGCATCGCCATTGCCCCAGTTTCCAATCGCATACACTCCTGTTGCAATGATTGCATTTGTATCCATTCCATCCGGCTCTTTAGGCTGTAATAGGTCGCCCGCAATCTGCTGTCGGATAAACTGATCGTATGGCAAGTCCTTGTTGAAGGAACTGACCACCCAATCTCGATATTTGTAGGCTTCAGTAATGTCTGCTTCGCCGCCCACCACGCGCGAATCAAGCGAATCAGTATATCGCACCACATCCAGCCAATGCCGTCCCCAACGCTCGCCATAATGCGGCGACGCCAGCAACCGATCTACCACCTTGGCGAATGCATCCGGCGAACTGTCCTTGAGAAAAGCATCCACTTCGTCAGGTGTCGGTGGGAGACCAATCAAATCGAAAGTTGCCCGGCGAATCAGCGTGCGTTTGTCGGCTTGCGGGGCAGGGGAGAGTTTCTTTTCTTCCAGCTTCGCAAGAATAAAACAGTCAATCGGCGTTTTTGACCAACTCTTGTTCTTGATTTTTGGAACCTCCGGGTCACTCGGCTCTCGATAAACCCATTGCTTGCGCGCCGCCGCATAATCGTATGCGGGTTTGGCCGTTACCGATGCCGTCTGTTCGGGAGCAGAACGCGGGTCGGGCGCGCCCATCTTCACCCATGCAACCAAATCAGCAATCTGCGCATCGGACAGCCTTTTGTCCTTAGGCGGCATTTGGAGGTCTTTGTCCATGTAGCGCACCGCCTTGATGAGTAAACTTTTTTCAGGATCTCCCGGAACAATCGCCGGACCGCTCTCGCCACCTTTAAGCAGACTTTCCTTCGTATCAAGTCGCAGCCCGCCCTTTATCTTTTCACTTTCGGCGCTATGACACTTGTAACAATTCTCTACCAGCAACGGCCGGATGCGCTTTTCAAAAAACTCAAAATCCTCCGCGCGACCACTCCGGCCAGCCAAAAGCCCACACAATATTAGTAAGAAACCGCAGAGCGGCTTTAAGGAAATGTTGCCAAACATAAAGCTGATGCTTGCAACTTACCATTGCTTAAAGAAAAGGAGAAGCTGAAAGGCCGCGGAGTTACTAAATATAACTCAATGGAAGAGCATTCCCGGCATGAGTTACTTTCCAGGGCTGAACCGTGCCGTCTTAATCATTTCCAACATGGCGTTTTTTTCCTCGTCGGAGCGATTTGAAACCAGCCGAAAAGTTAGCACCAGATTATCCAGTCTGGCGTAACCCTGGGTAAGATTTTTGTAATCGCCCGGGTTGGGCCGAAGAACCAGGGCCAGACGCTTATCAGTTGCGGTGAAATACACACCAGTGACATTGGTTCCTTTAAGCTCCATGATGTCTATATGACCGCTCACTGAGTTGGTGGCTTCGGCACGGCTGGCGTCGGTTAATGCCTTCCGGAGATCCATCGCTTTGGCCTTTTCCTGGTCGATCGCCACCACTTCCAGCAGTACCGCAAATTCATCGCTGTCCTGAGGATGAAACCCGATCAAATCCATCGGTATTCCCCCCTGTGAGTTCAGCCGTGATGAAACCACCCATGATTTGGGAAAGGAAAGTTGCAGCACACCTTTTGTGCTCATTAAAGGGAAATTCTTTTGAACAAGTTCCTGGGGTGCAGCATTGGTTGAAACACTGTTCGTTTTTGGCTCAACTGCCTTCGGAGGGATGACGGTGCTCGTCTTCTCAGCATTGCCCCGGGCATAAAGCGCAAGGAAGCCGGAGATGATTCCCACCAGGATAATTTTTTTATTCATGAATTTATTTTGCAGCCATGGGATGTGCCACCCCGCAGGAACAGGTAACGGTTCCATTTGGTTGCGAGGCAACTGGCCTGACCGCCGCTTCGACCGTCGTATCCGGATCATAATTCAAGTTCGGCGACAGCCATCGTTCAACAGTGCTCAAGTCCATCTGCTTCCGCAAATGGTAATCGGAAACCTGATCACGATCAATCTTGCCCACACCAAAATATTTGGATTCCGGATGTGCAAAATAAAGTCCGCTCACCGAACTGGCCGGCCACATCGCATAACTTTCTGTCAATTTGATACCCGCTTTATTTTCGACATCCAGCAGCTTCCACAAGATTCCTTTTTCCGTATGGTCCGGACATGCCGGATAACCCGCCGCCGGCCGGATGCCGCGATACTTCTCTTTGATTAAATCTTCATTGCTGAGGTTTTCAGTCCTTCCATAACCCCATTCTTCCCGCGCCTTTTTGTGCAAATATTCTGCGAACGCCTCGGCGAGCCGGTCCGCCAACGCTTTCGCCATGATGGAATTATAATCATCATGGTCTTTTTCGAACTGCTTGGCCAATTCATCCACGCCATGACCGGTCGTAACTGCGAATGCGCCCAAATAATCCTGCAAACCACTCGACTTTGGTGCGACAAAATCCGCCAAGGCATGATTAAACTGGTCCGAGGGCTTGTCCATTTGCTGGCGCAACGTATGAAATGTCGTCAATACCTTCGTCCGCGATTCATCGGTATAAAGCTCAATGTCATCGCCCACGTTGTTCGCCGGGAAAAAACCGTAAACCGCCCGTGCCGTGAATAACTTCTCCTTCACAATCCGCTGCAACAACTCCTGCGCGTCATCGAACAATTCCTTCGCCTTCGGATCATCCAAAATGGAAGGATAACGCCCGCGCAATTCCCAGGTATGAAAGAACGGCGACCAATCGATAAACGGCACCAACTCTTCCAGCGGCACATTTTCCAGCACTCTTACGCCCGTAAAGGCAGGCGTTGCAATGTCACTCGCCTTCCAATCAATCTTAGTCCTGCGTTCCCGCGCCTTCTCGATTTTGAGCAAAGGCTTTGTGTCTCTTTGTGCCGCATGTTGCTGTCGCAATTTCTCCTGCTCCTCGCGATTCTTCTGTAGAAATGCCGGCGCAAGCTTCGGATTGATCAATTGGCCCACCACGCCAACCGCCCGCGATGCATCGAGCACATGCACCACCGCCTGATTATAATTCGGCGCAATCTTTACCGACGTATGGGCGCGGCTGGTCGTCGCTCCGCCGATCAACAGCGGCAACTCAAATCCCTGGCGTTTCATTTCCTTCGCCACATGCGCCATTTCATCCAACGATGGCGTGATCAATCCGCTCAATCCGATCATGTCCACCTTCAGCTCGCGCGCCGTGGTCAAAATCTTTTCTGACGACACCATCACTCCCAAGTCAATGACCTCGTAGTTATTGCATCCGAGCACCACGCCCACGATGTTTTTGCCAATGTCATGCACATCGCCTTTGACTGTCGCCATAAGGATCTTGCCCTGCGCCTGGTGGTTGCCACTCGCTTTTTTTTCGGCTTCCATGAATGGCATGAGATATGCGACCGCCTTCTTCATCACGCGCGCGCTCTTCACAACCTGCGGCAAAAACATTTTGCCGGAACCGAATAAATCGCCCACTACATTCATCCCGGCCATCAACGGTCCTTCAATCACCATGATCGGCTTATCATATTTCTGGCGCGCCTCTTCGGTGTCTATGTCAATAAAATCAACAATGCCCTTCACCAGCGCATGGCTCAGTCGTTCCTCAACGGTCCCCTTGCGCCATTCATCGGCAATAACTTCAACTTTGCCTTTCTGCTTCACCGAATCGGCAAATTTAATCAATCGCTCCGTCGCATCGGGCCGACGATTGAGCAACACATCCTCCACGAGTTCGAGCAACTCCTTCGGAATCTCTTCGTAAACTTCCAGCATGCCCGCGTTCACGATGCCCATATCGAGCCCGGCCTTGATTGCGTGATACAGAAATGCCGAGTGCATCGCCTCGCGCACCGTATTGTTGCCGCGGAAAGAAAATGAAATATTGCTGATCCCGCCACTCACCTTCGCCAGCGGCAGGTTCTGCTTGATCCACCGCGTCGCATTGATGAAATCAACCGCATAATTATTATGTTCCTCCATGCCCGTCGCCACCGTCAGGATATTCGGGTCAAAAATAATGTCCTGCGGCAGAAACCCGACTTCCTTCGTCAGAATGTCATAGCTCCGTTTGCAGACTTCGGTCTTGCGCTCAAAAGTATCCGCCTGGCCCTTTTCATCAAACGCCATCACCACCACTGCCGCGCCGTAACGACGAACCAGTTTGGCCTGTTGTTTAAACTTTTCTTCGCCCTCCTTAAGGCTGATAGAGTTCACCACACCCTTGCCTTGAATGCACTTCAACCCCGCCTCAATCACCGACCACTTCGAACTGTCCACCATGATTGGCACTCGCGCGATGTCCGGCTCCGACGCAATCAAATTCAGGAAGTGCGTCATTGCCTTTTCAGAATCGAGCATCCCTTCGTCCATGTTGATGTCGATTACCTGCGCACCGTTCTCGACCTGCTGCTTGGCAATGCTCAGCGCCTCCTCGTATTTGCCCTCAAGGATCAATTTGGAAAATTTTGGCGACCCCGTCACATTCGTTCGTTCGCCAATATTTACGAAATTCGTATCTGGCCGCACCGTCAACGCTTCCAGTCCGCTCAAGCGCAAATACGATTCAACTTTCGGAACCTCGCGCGGTTTCAATCCGCGCACCGCGTCCGCAATCGCCTTGATATGTGGCGGCGTCGTGCCGCAGCAACCGCCCACGATGTTCAACCAGCCGTTCTCCGCCCAATCGCGCAGTTGCGGCGCCAACGACTCCGGCGTCTCAGGAAATCCGGTCGGGAGCAGGGGATTCGGCAAGCCCGCATTTGGATACGCGCTCATATAAACCGGCGCAACGTTCGCCAGTTCCTCAATTAACGCCCGCATCTCTTTTGGTCCGAGCGCGCAATTCATCCCCACGCTGACCAGTGGGACATGCGAAATCGAATTCCAAAATGCCTCCACCGTCTGTCCCGTTACGCCGCGATTGCTACCGGCTTGGATGAACGTTACCGACGCCATGATTGGCAATCGGTATCCCAATTCCTCGTAAAGCTTTTCAATGGCGAAGAATGCCGCCTTGGAATTCAGCGTGTCAAAAATTGTCTCAACCAACAGAATGTCCGCGCCGCCAT
The DNA here is from genome assembly GCA_028293285.1 of Pedosphaera sp. Taxonomy (GTDB): domain Bacteria; phylum Verrucomicrobiota; class Verrucomicrobiia; order Limisphaerales; family Pedosphaeraceae; genus Pedosphaera. The sequence continues at coordinate 1,657 of JAQGPC010000039.1, read as the reverse complement.
CCACTAATCCGCGTGCTTGGTCATAATATGCCTGCACCAGCTCATCATAGGTGGCTCCCCGCGCTGCCGGATTATTTACGTCGGTTGAAATTGACGATGTCTTCGTCGTCGGCCCCATCGCACCAGCAACGAAGCAAACCCGTCCCTGTTGCGCGGCCATTATTGTATCGGCGGCCTTCCTCGCGCATTCCGCTCCGGCCTTGGACAACTCATACGCCAGGTTCTCCATCTTATAATCCGCCAGCGAAATTGCCTGCGAATTGAAAGTGTTTGTCTCGATGATGTCCGCGCCCGCCTCCAAATATTTTTGATGAATCTCCTGGATAATGTGCGGCTGCGTCACATTCAACAGGTCATTGTTCCCCTTCAGGTCCTTGTGCCAGTCTTTAAACCGATCACCGCGAAACGCCGCCTCATCCAGTTTATATTGCTGGATCATCGTTCCCATGGCGCCGTCAATGATGACAATTCGCTCGCGCAAAAGTCGTTGCAATTCATCCGCTCGATTGGTGTTGGAGATGTAGTCCCGATTCACAGTGGAGACTATAGACTCTTTTAGTTATTTTGAAAAGACTAAAAAATCAATATATCCTGATACGTAGATATGTAAAATTTATCATGTTAAACCACCGAAAGGAGGAGGCTGAAAGTGTTTCATGGTTACGTTACCAATTGAAAATCGCTTCAGAATGCGTTACAGACGCCTGATGATGAAATCGGGCAACTTCCATTTGCATGTATAAAGGCGTTTTCCCTCTATTTGGCTTTATCCTGGTTCTCCTGTCAGGCTGCAACCCGTCATCCGCGCCACAGACTCCACCGACTAACCCAGCCAAAGCTCAAGCGACTTCAACCGAGACCCCCAAGTACTCCTTTGAAGTAATTAATACCTTTTCCCACGATACGAACGCATTTACACAAGGGCTGATTTTTCTCAACGGCGCATTGCTCGAGAGTACCGGACTAAACGGCCAATCCACCTTGCGCAAAGTGGATTTGAAAACCGGCGCGGTGTTAAAGCAGGTGGAAGTTCCTCCCCAATATTTTGCAGAAGGCATGACGGTTCTAAACGGTAAAATATTTCAAGTGACCTGGCAGAATCACGAGGGATTTGTCTACGACCTGGAAACTTTTCAATTGGAGCGGCAGTTCCTTTACGATGGGGAAGGGTGGGGGTTGACCACGGATGGCGAATCACTGATCCTCAGCGATGGCACTGACCAAATCCGGTTTCTCGATCCAATCACAATGAAGGTGAGGCGAACCATCAAAGTGTATGACCATGATCATCCCTTTAATCGCCTGAACGAACTCGAATATGTCAAAGGCGAAATCTACGCAAATATTTGGGGCGCCAATTTTATCGTTCGCATCGATCCGGCGACAGGAAAAGTTTTGGGAGTGATCAACTTTACCGGTTTACTGGCCCCGCAGGATTATCGTCCCGGGACGGACGTGCTGAATGGCATTGCCTATGATGCCGCTGGTGATCGTCTATTTGTAACCGGCAAACGCTGGCCCAAGCTTTTTGAAGTGCGTTTGAAAGAATGAGGGACTTACTCATTTATTCTTCAGACTATCTTTCGGTGAGCCATTCCAAATTGAATCGCGCCAGTGTAAGATTGGAAACTTTGGTCTCGCCGGCCTTACATCTTTC
>JAQGPC010000310.1 GCA_028293285.1 Pedosphaera sp. | reverse complement strand
TAATGACCTCTTGCGGCGTCCAGTTCTCTATACCTGGCTGGCACTATTCACGGGGTAAACGCTTTCCATGGTCATGATCAACCAGAATGAGAGCAAGGCGTTTAAAATCAGAATGGTAAATCAGCTTTCGTTCAAACTCGACCCATTGCTGAACTTCAGCTTGAACTGCTACGATTTTTATCGGCAGTCCAAATACGAGAGCATGTTGCTGGAAGAAAGCGCATTGACGCCGCGTTCCATCGCCTTCTCGCAGTCATCGACGGCGATGCAGGACAAACCAAACATCGTTTTCTTTCAGATTGAATCTTTCCGCGGAGACCTGATCGGGCAAGTCCGGCAAGGCATTGAAATAGTGCCGAATCTCAACCGTTTGGCAAACAGTGGCACCTGGTTCAAGAAGGGCTATGCCGCGGCCAGCCATACCAGCCTTTCGAATCCGAGCATTCCTTCCTCGCTCTATCCATTGCGCACGGACCTGCTTGTTGCCTACAAAGCCAGTGATCCCTGGCCTAAAACACTTATTTATGACGTGCTCAAACCCTACGGTTATTCCACGGCTTATATCGCTTCGGATATTGAATCGTGGTGCGGAATGGATGAATTTCTGGTTACTTCCAATTTGGATATCATGGTCGATGCGACTTCTCGCATCAGACAAGAAGTGCTAACGCACCCCGAACTCGTAAAGGGAGGCTCTGTGAGGACAAGATTAGTTCCAGACCAACTTACCGCGAATAGCGCAATTGAATGGATGGATGGTCAAATCAAGGAGAAAAAGCCTTTTTATATTACCGTCAGTTTGAGCGATTCACATTTCCCTTACAGATCTTCCATCACGAATGCCAATTGGTTTCAGCCAGCGGGCGTTCCGGAAAACTGCGCCTTCAACGATTATCCGCGAGAGATTAAAGAACAAGTTCGGAACACTTATTTGAACGCGATTCATGGAGTAGACATGCTGATTGGCCAAATCCTGTCTTTCCTTCACGAGCGCGGCGTTGATGACCATACCATTTTTGTGGTGTATGGCGATCATGGGGAATCATTTTACGAGAATGACCTGCCATCGCATGCCAACCTGCCTTACGAGCCATCGGTACACACCTGCCTGATCATGAATGGAAAAAATTATTTTGAGGCCAAGCCCGAGGATTATCCGGCATCGCTGGTTGATGTCGTGCCGACGGTTTTAGCGCGGTTGGGATTAAAGCAGCATCCAAATTTTCAGGGCCTCGATGTGCTCTCAACGAACCGTCCGCCTCTGGAGCAACGGTGCCTCTACATGCATGTGGACGGGCTGGTCAATGCGGATGGAGTGCTTGCCGCAGGCCGTTGGAAATATTTTGAAGATAATGGCAAAGGCGATCGCTACCTTTACGACTTGGAAAAAGACGCGGGGGAGGCGCAGAACCTGGTTGAATCCCAACCGGCCATTAGCGAGTTACTAAGCGCCCAGTTAAGCACGTGGCGAACCGCTCAACTGACGTACTATCGTTCAGAGCGATATTATTCCCGTTTCTTTCCCCCGCCGCCCAGGATGCTCAAGGATAATGGGCGGCAGTAGAAAAACTCGCCATAACGTTTCATCCTTAGCTGTACATAATAGGGATATGCGGAACGGGCCGTTTATGCGCCCCTACCTTCCGGACGGCTGATCAATAATGCTCAAAGTTCCGCTACTCAAATACCTGGTTCCTTGTTGTTGCTGTCCTGGCTCATATTCAGCACCTTGAGATATTCAATGCGCCGGATCCATTGCGCGTGGCCGTCGCAGAAGTTCATGCAGGTTCCTTCTTTGCCGTGATTGTCCTCGGAGTCAGGCCAATTGTTGTGAGTGCTGCCGAGGCCTTCGCTGCCATTATCGTCTGCGTCGAGGAAAAGAAGGGTTTGCGACGCGCCGGTCCTCATACCCAGGGCTTCCGAGTACTTTTTGATCACCTTGGAATTGACGGACGACTCGGTCTTCTTCACTGAAATGCCCGTGCCATCGGCAAGCAAGTCTGCCATGGTTCCAAAGATCTCGTAGCTCGTACCGTTCGCCTTCTTATTAATGGCATTGTCAGTCAGATCCGTCGGATAGGTCTCGGTGCTGAATGGCCATCTTTGAACATGGTCTGGATCCGTTCGGATTGAATTTTGGGTGCTGGGAGATAGAAGCAAATTTGTGGCTGATACGCCGCCGGAAGACTTTGATACAATCAAATTGGCCATCACATAAATGCCCACGGTATCAGGCGGCCCCGCTGACGAAATGGCAACCATCAATCGGGAAACCTGGGGAGGCACAACCACCGTTTCCCAACGATGAGTTAGCGGAGAACTTTCCAGGGACCCATCCCAACCAGCGCTCATGCCAGTCGCCGGAAACATTTTTTGATTTATCAGTTCTCCCGAGTCATTATAAAAACGCACTGTCAGGTACATCTCGCCACTGTCATCCCGCCAGCCACTGTCATAACCATCCAACTTGTAGCGCAAACGAACCGGACCCCGGTTTGAATTACTTACCGCTCTAAAATGGATGGAAATATCGGTGGGGAATTGCCCGAGGCTGACTTTGTTTCCGGCAGAAATCTGTAACACTTTGTCTTTGACTGCTACCGACTGGATTTCGATTACGTTCCCTTTCCGGTTGGCAATCACCTGATCCACAGCAAAGGAGGTCACGGCCAAAAACGTCAGGAGGATTATGTAGAAAGTTTTAGCCAGTCCAACCATGGAATCATCAGATGGTGTGTTTGTCGCGTATTTAATTTAACAAAAGCTGCACGTTCATACAAAGCCAAAGCTCGAAAGACAACTGTCGGACGATCAAAAGCGGCCAGCCCCACATAAGCACATATTTCTTCCTCACGTCCACAACTGCCGATCCAGCGAGCGTTACTGGATGGTTCGGAGATGTGGTCGCTGAGGATGGGCTCGGAGGCGGCGAGGTCGGGGATGGTACGCGCCACTTTGAGGATGCGGTCGTAGGCGCAGGCGCTCAGGTTTATGTCGGCCATGGCGAATTTCAGGAGGTCCTGTGTGGTGGCGGCCAAGGCGCAGTGGGCCTTCAGTTCGCGGCTGCCCATGCGGGCGTTGCACCGGACTTTGGGCCTTACAGCAGAGCGAACAACAAAAGCTCCAGCAGGAAATCAACCGCGTTTACCATCTCTACCAAGAAGGACAACTGGACGGTGCGGGTTTTGGCAAATTCTACAAACCGCTTGAAGAA
>JAQGPC010000302.1 GCA_028293285.1 Pedosphaera sp. | reverse complement strand
CCTAAGAGCGCGTATGGAAAGTCCCTTTTCATGATTTTGCCAAGCGGCGGAGCATGATTCGGATCATGACCAGATAGATGAAAGCTTCGCTGTGATCTGTTCTGACTTCATAGTCACGAACCAGCCGGCGGGATTTAACGAGCCAACCGAAGGTGCGTTCCCCGATCCAGCGTTTGGGCAGGACCGCAAAACCCTTTTGTCCCGGCGGCTTGGCGATCACTGCCAAGTGAAGCTTGCCGCAGGGGCCACCGGCTTTTGATCCATTCCAGCAACCAGCCCACGCCATATTTGGCGTCGGCCCAGATCACTTGCAGGCGGCGCAACGCCACCAAGACCGGAGTCAGCAGGAGCTTGGCTCCGTCCTGGTCCTGCACGCTGGCCGCCGTGACCAGCGCCAGGATGATCAAGCCCAAAGTGTCCACCAGCACCATGGCGCTTGCGCCCGTTGATTTTCTTGCCCGCGTCCACCCCGCGCGGACCGCGCTGGTCACCGGTTTTCACACTTTGGCTGTCCAGGATGGCGGCCGTGGGCGTGGGGGCCCGCCCGCTCCGGATCCGCAAGAGTTCCCGCAACAAATGGTTGAGCTCAACCCACAGCCCCGACCGGGTCCACTGGCGAAAGTAACCGTAAACCGTCGACCAAGGGGCGAACTCCCTGGGCAGCAACCGCCAGGCGCAACCCGCGCGCACCAGGTAGAAAAGGGCATCCATGATTTTGCGCCGGGGATGCTTGAGCGGTCGTCCGCCGGATTTGGGTTTGGGCACATGGGGCTCAATCCAGTCCCACTCGGCATCAGTTAAATCACTCGCATAGTGTGTTTTGTTTTCCATCCAACAACCTGCCAAAGCCGTCAAGTGAACCCTTTTCAAACACGCTCTAAGATAGCCGGAGAAGTCTCCTTCGCCGAATCTGAGCATGAAATCCTTGTAGCCGGGTGGGAAGGAAGTCTCCAAAGATTTTTCCGCTGAATTGATCACCTCTGCCGACACGGGCACAGTCCTGTCTGACACACAGTAGAGTTCGTTAAAGGAGACAAAAGTTTTCATGGTTCTTTGTGAAATGAAGCTATCGGTGACAAGTCAGACGCGTCCATGGAAAAATTGAAAGAACGGGCAGCAGGGAAGTGGGTGGGTGTGTGGGTGTGTGGGTGTGGTTTTTTGAGGGCCTGAGGGTTTTGGACGTTCAGGTGTGGGAAGATGCTCGGGGACTCGCGCCGACGAAGTCGGCAAAGTGATTTTGTTTTTGGCTTTATACTCAGGGGTGTTAGCACACGGCCAATGGGCTTGTTGGGACAAGCTTACCCTGGGCTGTCTTATTGCACCCTTTTAGGGTGCTTAGCTGGGTTTATAAAAGAATGGTTTGTGGGTGAGCATGAGGTGATGGGGCGGTTGCCGTTTTTCGAGTAAAGGAGATTGAAATTTACAGGTTCGGGAAAGTGGGATAGCAAAGGGTGTTATGGGGATGCGTGTTACTTTCAAATGCGCGGGTTGTGGTTACACCGCACTGGTTTCCGGCGGGCCGGATGGGGGGATGATTGCCGGGACGACGACGATTGCGTGTGCGGATTGTCAGGAGCTTCGGGATATTCCGGTGGAGATTTGGAATTCGGATGAGGAGCAACCGGTCATTCAATGTCCTGTTTCAGTGGAGCATTCGTGGAGGCAGTGGCAGTTCCCGGATAATTGCCCGAAATGCGACGCAATGATGGAGCGGGATGAGGCCGGGGAATGGGTGAGATGGGATTAGGTGCGGCAGGGAAGTGGGTGGGTATGTGGGTGCGTGAGTGAGTGGGGTTAGGCGGCGTGGGGATTTTTGAGGGGCGTAGAGGTTTTTGGGCGTTGAAGAAATACAAGGGGAGATGCTCTCCCGCATGCGGGATCGCGCCGACGAAGTCGGCAAAGTGATTTTTTTTGAAACTTTGTAACCCAGGGTGGCGCTTGTGGGAACAAGCTTACGCTGGGCTGTCTTATTGCACCATTTCAGGGTGCTTAGTTAGTTTCGAATAGGTGTGGACGCTTGGAAGGGAGGAAGGAGTCGTGGAACTTGGCCCGATAAATTGGTTCTGCCGACCCGTGGGCGTGTTGCCCAAATCGGAAAATTCCAAATAGGCGGTGGGAGGAACGGATCACAATCCGGGAAAGTCCAAGAACTTCGGCTAATTAACGTTGCTGCGCCCGGGGTCTTTCCAGACGGGTATTGTCGCTCTCCAGACTTTGGGTAACATGCCCTCACCCGGCGGTGAAGCTTTTGGGATTGAACCGGTGGTGGCAATCATCTGATGATTTTACCACCGGCTGCTATGGGAATGTCAAGTGACCCTCCGGGTCATTTGAAGGCCCAGATCAGGCTTTGGTGAGGCGGTCGTTTTTGATGATGGTGCCGCCGTTGGTGGTCAGGTAGTCCTGGACCATCTGGATGCTGCCGTAGCTGGTGGGGACGCGCTTTTTTTCGCCTTCGAAGATGCGGTAGTAGGTCAAGGTCTTGCCGACCTGCATGATTTCAACATGGCTGGTCTTGGTTTTCCAAAGTTGTCCTTTTTCGAGCGGGGGGAGCGGGAGCGATAGCGATTTTTTTGACTTCATAGATGCGAAATTGACTCTGAGGGATATGGCCTCAGCCACACACTGTAATGCAGTACGAACCAAAATACAAACGAATACGGTAGAGGGGCGGAGGGCGGGTGAGTGTGTGGGATTGGGCGGCTTGGGTATTTTATGTGCGTATCGATTTTAAGGCGCGAGTGGAAGGGTGCAACGTTACAAGGTTATATGGTTAAAAGGGAGGCGAGGCGGGCGGTTTATCAATTAAAAAGGTTGACGTTTTATAACGGTTGTTATACTAATAAAGCCGGTCGTCGAGGGGCTTATGCTCCAAGGCGTGATCTTTGACAATTCAAGCCGGGGAACGGAAGTCCGAACCTCCAGCGTTACAAGGTTAAATGGTTGCATGGTTACACGGGTGGCGCTGGGTGGGGATGATGGCATTCCAAGCCGGATGTCAGAAGACAGGGGCGGATGACTGAAAAAGGGAGGCCGGCTGAAGGTGGAACTCGGATAGTGGTCGCGGGACGAGGGTCCAGGGTCGAGGGCCAACGTAAGCGAAAGCAGAAAGCAGAAAGCAGAAGGCAGAATGCAGAGTAACCGCAGATGAATGCTTATGGACGCGGATGGGGAATGGAAGGCACCAAGCACATTGGCCGCGAAAGGACGCAAAGGTCACATAGGGGAACCAAACCGAGCCGACAGGCTGTCGGCGCTCCGCGAAGGAATGAAATTAATACGTATTGTGACTATCTCGAGTTAACTCGACTTAACTTGAGTTAATTCGAGTTAAAAAATTAAATCCTATCCGCGAATTGCGCGAAGGGACGCGAATTGGGAGGTTGAACAACAAAGGCGCGAAGTCGCCAAGACGAGAATAGCCACGAAAAAGCACAAAATTCACAAAAGGGAGGCCGCAAAGGACAAGAGTAAATATGAGCTGGTACGAGTAGATACGAGTTGCAAATATGTTTCGGATGGCGGGCGGTCTCAGGTGAGCGTCCGTATGGTGATTGCGATGAAGCGGTTCCGCAGGCGGGACCGCGCTCCTATGGAATTGAGCTGATCCGACCTGCTGCGAGCTTATGTGACCCTTTACGAGTAGATCTGAGTTGAAATGAAATGGTCGGTGGCGCGTTGTTCGTGGTCAGTGACTGCGAATTTCGGTTGTTCCGCGAGAATTACGGTTAATTACACTTATTTACGGTTAAAAAACAGAGGGGTGCAAGATTTCGCGAAATGGATGGGAGTTGAAATCGGAAGCCGGAAGCCAGAGGGCAGAAAGGACTCAGGCGAAGTCAGAGCCTCCGATGTCGGTTGCTACGTAGGCAATCTAACCTAATGCGAGTTGCCGCTGGAGGGCGGAGAGCACAAAAGAGCAAATGCAAGAAGGTGTGCGTTCTGAAAAGCAAAAACGGATGAAGATTAGGATTATGAGTAAGATTAAGAGGGGATGTGTCGACATTGATCGCAAGATTTCGAGAGTGGTAATGCAAAGGAATGAAGTTTCCGCGGTCAATTATCGCCTTGAATTAATCGAGCTACTGGGTATGTTGCGCGACTTGATTTAAGCATAAATTCTATGAGTTCTGGCAAAATTGTTGTATGCGGTGGTGGCGGATTTATCGGCGGTCACCTGGTGGCGGATTTGCTCCGGCAGGGGCATAAGGACATCCGGTCGGTGGATATCAAGCCGATGAGCGAGTGGTATCAGGTCGCGCCGCAGGTGGAGAATTTGCAGTTGGATTTAGGCGAGAAGGGGGCTTGTGAGCAGGCGTTGAAGGGGGCGCACACGGTTTATAATCTCGCGGCGGACATGGGCGGGATGGGGTTCATCGAGAACAATCGTGCGTTGTGCATGTTGTCGGTGTTGATCAATACGCACCTGTGCATGGCGTCGAAGTTGCACGGGGTGCAACGGTATTTTTATGCGTCGTCGGCGTGCGTATACGCGGCGGACAAGCAGACATCGCCAGATGTGACGGCGTTGAAGGAAGCGGATGCGTATCCCGCGATGCCGGAGGATGGGTACGGTTGGGAGAAGCTGTTCAGTGAGCGGATGTGCCGGCATTTCCGCGAGGACTTCGGCCTGAACGCGCGGGTGGCGAGATACCACAATGTTTACGGGCCTTTGGGCACGTATGATGGGGGTCGCGAGAAGGCGCCAGCGGCGGTTTGCCGGAAGGTGATCACGGCGAAATTGAGCGGGAAGCATGAGATCGAGATTTGGGGCGACGGCAAGCAGACGCGGAGCTTCATGTATATCGACGATTGCTTGAAGGGAACGCAGGCGATTTTGGCGAGCGACATTTTGGAGCCGATTAATTTGGGCAGCAGCGAGATTGTGACGATCAATGGGTTGGTGGATATCGTGGAGGAGATTGCGGGGATTAAGTTGAAGCGGTCGTATAATTTGAAAGCGCCGAAGGGTGTAAATGGTCGTAACAGCGACAATACGTTGATCCAAAAATATCTGGGATGGGAACCGAACACGAAGTTGCGTGACGGGATGGAGAAGACTTACAAATGGATTTTCGACGAGATGACGAAGAAGTGAGTCGGATTTGGCTGGATTGAAATGGATGAATGCCGCGTGCGCTCAAACTGGTTCCAGCGGCGATAAAAAGCGATTTTGGTGGTGGGCGGTGCTGGGATTGGCGGTTTGCGCGGTGGCGATCAGCAATCAGAGCTTGTGGATCGATGAGGCATTGACGGCAGGGAAAGCAGGGCAGGCATCATTGGCCGGTTGGTGGGGGATGATGAAGGGAGACATGGGGTCGGACCTGCAAATGCCGCTCTACATGATTTATGTTTGGGGCTTCGCGAAGGTGTTCGGAGCGAGCGAATGGGCGTTGCGGGCAGCGAATATACCGTGGTTTGTGACGGGGTTGGTGGCGTTCATTGGAGCATTTCCCAAGGAGAGAAGAATCGCGGCGGCAGTAGTGGCGGCGTGTTGTCCGTTTGCGTGGTATTACCTGAACGAAGCGCGGCCTTATGCGATGCAGATTGGAGCGAGCTTGATGATCTTCGGCGCAATTTATCGCTTGAGCCAAAAGGAGAATGAGACTGGGTCGTGTGAACGTTTTTGGGTGGTGATATTTTTCCTGGGGATTATTTCATTGTGCGGCAGCAGTATGCTGGGAGTGATTTGGGCAGGAGCGGCGTGTTTAAGTTTACCGATGGTTTTCGGCTGGAAACGAGTGGGGGAATTGGCGCGGAGGCACCTTCTGATTTGCTTGATTTCATTAGGTTTATTGCTGGTATTGGGAGGTTATTACGTGTGGACGCTCAAGGTTGGGGCGCGGGCTTCAGAAGTGGGCAGGACTGATTTAAAGAATGTTGGTTTTGTGGGATACGAGTTGCTGGGATTTGGCGGATTGGGACCGGGAAGATTGGTGATTCGTGATGGGGGGATTGGGGCGTTTCTGCCATTTGCCAAGGAGATGGTTTTGTTCAGCGTGGTGGTGCTGGATTTGGTAGTGCTGGCTGGCTGGAGTTTGTTCCATCGCGTTCCACGCAAGACTTTAGTCGGGTTGATTGCTGTGACGGGCATGCCGATAGTGGTTCTGTTTGGGGCAGGTTATGCGATGCACTTTCGGGTATTGGGAAGACATTTCACACCTTTGTTGACGGTAGTTTTATTTGTATTGGCAATTGGGTTGAGTGCGCGTTGGAAAAGGTCGCATTGGGCGTCCAAGCCGATGGTGATTGGCTTTCTAGGATTGAGTTTAGCTTCATGCTTTTTGCTGCGGCTTGCGGAGCGGCATCAAAAGGACGATTACCGCGCTGCTGCGGCATTTGCTAATACCGCATTGAATGCCGGACAAGTAGTTTGGTGGAATGCAGGCAAGGAAGGGGCGGCGTATTATCGGTTGCCGATAGCCGATGGTCGCGAAGAGAAAGGCAGAGCGGTGTGGTTGGTAAATCCCGCTCCTGAGATCTTGGGCAGCCTGCAAATGCCCGAAATCATTATCAGTTCCAAGCCGGATGTGTACGATAACGGTGGAGTTTTGGGAGAATATATCAGCCAAGGCAAATACTTTAAGCTGGGCAGTTTTGCCGCGTTTACGATTTGGCAGCGCAAAAGCGACGTTTTGTGAGCATAAAGTGTTTTGCCCAGTTGGGACGTTGACCCGTAGCTCAGTCGAGGAATTAGATTGAGCGAGTATATTGAATTGTGGTCTAATCTATCCCGATAACACATGGATAACACGCAAAATAGCCCGGCAGCAGCGCGCGATTTTAAAGCGGAATTTCTGCAAGCCTGGCAGCAACTACCGGACAAAGGCATGTTTTTTGGGCTATTGGCTGCCTGGTTGTTGTTATTCCAATTTCTCGGTAATGGCACTTTTGGCTATATTGATACGGCCTCGTTGATGCATTGGATGGTCAATGCCTATACCCACGGCGAGAGTGAAGATGGCCAGGGGCTTTTGATTCCGTTTGTGGTGTTGGTTTTATTTTGGTGGAAACGGAAACAGTTGCTCTCAGTTCCAAACCGGACATGGATGCCGGGCTTGCTCTTACTCGGTGCAGCGTTGATTTTGCATTTATTTGGTTACCTCGTTCAACAGCCCCGCATTTCCATTGTGGCCCTTTTTACCGGCATTTATGCCTTGATCGGTCTGGTTTGGGGGCCAGCCTGGATGCGGGCGAGTTTCTTTCCGTTTTTTCTTTTTATTTTTTGCATGCCCATTTCCTCCATCGGCGAGCAGTTAACCGTTCCTATGCGCTTATTAGTATCAAAACTGGTCTGGGTCATTTCGCATGGTTTGGGAATTGATATTGTTCAGGAAGGTAATCAGCTTTTCAACGCGCAACGGACTTACCAATACGAGGTGGCAGATCCTTGCAGCGGGCTAAGAAGTCTGATGGCGATCACGGCCCTGACGACGATCTATGGATTTGTGACTTTTGAAAAGAATTGGAAACGGGCAGTTATGATTGCTTCCGCGTTTCCGCTGGCGTTGTTGGGCAACCTGCTACGGATGATGATGATCATTATTGCGGCTGAATTCTCGGGCCAGAAAGCCGGCAACAGCGTGCATGATAGCGGCTTTTTCAGTTTGCTGCCGTATATTCCGGCAATTATCGGAGTATTAGTTCTAGGCCATTGGCTGGGAGAAAAGCCGGAAAAGGCGGGAAAAATTTGAATGTGAAACCCTCCATGGACAGACGCAAGTGGCTGGTGCTGTTGGTGGCGCTGGGTTTGATGACCGTTACAGCGGGAGTATTGCTGCGGTTCAAAACACATCAAAGGTTGGGCCAGCCGGGTATTAAAACAACGCCCATTCCCGGCAGTCCCAGGCTGGATATTTATCTGCCTGAACTGACGCTGGATTACACCTCAAAATCAGTGCCCGACGCGGATAATGTCCTAGGCGGTCTGCCCAAGGATACCAGCCTGGTCCAACGACGATACGTGGCCCCAGATGGATTTGGAATCAGCATCAATGTGGTGTTGATGGGCACAGACCGTACGAGCATCCACAAGCCCCAATTCTGCCTTGTTGGAGCAGGTTGGACCATCGACGAAACACAGTCGAAACGAAGCGTGGTACCGATGCATCGTCCGCACGACTACGACCTGCCTGTCATGAAATTATTGGCCAGCAAAGAGGGTGTTTTCCAGGAACAGCGCATCAAGGCGCGCGGAGTTTATGTGTATTGGTTTGTGGCGGATAATCAAGTTACAGAAACCCATAGTGACCGTATGTGGCGGATGGCGAAAAATTTAATTTCAACCGGAGAATTGCAACGGTGGGCCTATGTCAGTTGTTTCGCGGTTTGCAGGCCGGGTGATGAGGATGCGACTTATGAGCGCATGAAGAAATTTATTGCCTCCTCGGTGCCACAATTTCAGCGGGCAGCGGGTCCGAATACCACCGTCCAAACTCCGCCCGAGAGGGCTTCCAGATAGCCTGCTTGTCCTGTTTTTTTGATTGGTTGACCAGCTATAAAGCCGGTCTATTTGATTGAACCTTAAATCGTTTTTTGCTAAGAGCTAAGTTTGGTCAGTTACTCGTAACATGCTGCGCCGTGATCGCCAGATAAAGATGCAGATCCAACAATTGTTGGACGCATTGCTATTTGCGGTCAGCTTCTGGCTGGCTTGGATATTTAGAGCTAATCCGGATGTGATGCAGTTTTTTGGTTTGAGTCCAGTTAGTCCTTTTACCTCTTATTATCTGTTGTATCTCGTGCTGATTCCCACTGGTCCATTAGTCTTGGAAGCGCAGGGTTTCTATGATCAGCCCATGTTATCTCCCCGACGCACGGCAGTGTGGCCGCTGTTCAAAGGATGTCTGTTCACAACGGTCGGGCTGATCATGATTTTATTCTTTTTCCGCCTGGAGTTGGCGCGTTCGGTGGCGATCCTCTTCGGATTTATCAGCTTTTCACTGATATTCTTGAAGGAAGAATTTGTGCGGTTCGGGATGAAGAGCAAGTTTGCCCGTGCGCAATTCGAGCGGCGCTTTGTCCTCGTGGGCACTGAAGCAGAAACGGCAGAGTTGCGCAGGGAATTGAAGGCCAAGCCGGAGGATGGAATGGTGGTGCTGGCCGAAATGGATTTAAACACCAAATCTCTCGATGGATTGACCCACCTGTTACATGAACACTCGGTAAACGGAGTAATCCTGAACGCCAAACATAACGACTTCAAACAGGTCGAAAGTGCCATCCATACCTGTGAACTGGAAGGAGTCGAGGTATGGCTGATGACCGACTTTTTCAAGCCGCAAATTTCCCGCTCCACCTTCGATGATTTCCACGGCCGGCCTATCCTGGTGTTCCGCACCGCACCGGAAGCTTCATGGCAAGGCATTATTAAGAAAGTAATTGATTTCATCGTCGCTTTGATAATGGTTATCGGGTTGTCCTGGGCCTTTGCGCTGGTTGCGTTGCTCGTCAAGTTAACTTCCCCCGGGCCTATTTTGTTCCGCCAGCAACGCGCCGGCTTGAATGGCCAACCCTTCACCATCTTCAAGTTCCGCACCATGGGAACCAATGCCGAACAGCGCAAACACGAATTGGCAGCCATGAATGAGATGTCAGGACCGGTATTTAAAATTACCAATGATCCGCGGGTAACTCCGGTTGGCAAGTTCCTGCGCAAGTTCAGCATTGATGAGTTTCCTCAGCTTTTTAATGTGCTTCGTGGTGAAATGAGCCTGGTCGGGCCTCGTCCCCTTCCCGTGGAAGAAGTTAAACGATTTGATGATCTGGCGCATCGACGGCGGTTGAGCGTCAAGCCTGGGCTCACCTGTTTGTGGCAGGTCAGCGGACGAAATAATGTTTCCGATTTTCGCGATTGGGTCCGGCTCGATTTGGAATACATTGATAACTGGTCTTTGTGGTTGGACTTTAAAATATTGTGGCGCACCATTCCCATCGTGTTGATCGGTACAGGTGCAAAATAATTAGATCGCGAATGATAGGGAGGTCTTGCTATACCAATAGCACTCTGTATTTTCATTTTACCGAAACTTATGCCTGTGAAGAAAAAGCAGTCGTTGAAGTCATCGCAACCTACGTCCGTCGTGACGGGTGGGGCCGGATTCCTTGGCTCACATCTGGTGGACCTTCTCCTCGCGCGCGGCCACAAGGTCATTGCGATTGATAATTTAGTGACCGGGAGCGTGAATAACATCGCGCATTTGGCTGGCAATTCTGCTTTTAAATTCATCCAGCAGGACGTGACGGATTATATTTTCCTGGATGTGCCCGTTCATTACGTCTGGCACTTTGCCTCGCCCGCCAGCCCCATTGATTATCTCGAATTGCCCATTCAAACTTTAAAGGTTGGTTCATTGGGGACACATAAGGCGTTGGGTTTGGCCAAAGCCAAAGGTGCCCGCTTTCTGATTGCTTCCACGTCGGAAATTTATGGTGATCCGCTCGTGCATCCGCAAAAAGAAGAATATTGGGGCAACGTTAACACCATTGGGCCGCGCGGATGTTATGATGAGGCCAAGCGCTTTTCCGAAGCTATGACCATGGCGTACCATCGTGAACACGGGGTGGAAACACGGATTGTGCGCATTTTCAACACTTACGGTCCGCGTATGCGATTGAATGATGGTCGAGTGGTTCCTGCCTTCATCGGTCAAGCCCTGAAGAACAAACCCATCACTGTCTTTGGAAAGGGTGATCAAACGCGCAGCTTTTGCTTTTGCTCGGATTTGATCGAGGGGATTTACCGATTAATGAACAGTTCCGGGGTGGAGCCTGTCAATATTGGTAATCCGCATGAAATGACCGTGTTGGAGTTCGCTCGGGAGATCATTAAGGCGACGGGCTCGCGCAGTAAGATTGTATTCAAGCCCTTGCCGCAGGATGATCCGAAACAGCGGCGACCGGACATCACGCGGGCGAGAACAAAATTAAAATGGGAGCCAAAGGTTCCATTAAAGGAGGGGTTAACCAAAACCATTGAGTACTTTCGTGATAAAGTCTGACTCAATTGTGAGTTTCGACTTTAAAACCAAGCAAGAAAGTATCCAAAAAAAAGATTTTGTGTTTGACCATTGAGCCAAATTTCAGTAACCGTCACGAATTGCCTTTGAATTTGGCGTCGGTGAAAACAGAAACCGACCGTCCATTTTTGGAGGAGAAAATATAATGTTAAATTCAAAATCATTTTTAACGGTCGATTTCGGGGCGGGGAGCCTTAAATTCGCCGAGTTTGAAATTAACGAAGCCGGTGGCTTGCGCCTCAAGCAATATGGCATCAAGTCGCTAGGGTTGGAAGGGTCGCAGGAAGCATCGCGCGAGAGCACCATGCTCAAGGCGTTACAGGAGTTGCTGACAGAGAAGTCAATCCGCTCAAAGAGCGTCAACGTCTGCGCCCCGGGATTCCACGTTTTCTCCAAGTTTGTCAAGTTGCCGCCGGTTGATACTTCCAAAGTCACTCAAATCATACAGTACGAGGCGCAGCAGAACGTGCCCTTCCCGCTGGCAGAAGTGGTTTGGGACTATCAGATTCTCGGTTCCACTGCCGGTGGAGAACTGGAAGTATTGCTGGTTGCCATCAAATCGGACATCGTTGAGGGGCTTTTCCGCGTGACTGAATCGGCCGGGTTGCGTTTGCAACTTGCCGACGTATCCCCTGCAGCCCTGTGTAATGCTTTCCGTTATAATTACGGTGATTTGGAAGATTGCACCATGTTGCTGGATATTGGGGCCAAAACCAGCAATTTGCTCTTTTTTGAAAAAGGCAAGGTTTACTCCCGCAGCATCAATTTAGGCGCGAATTCAATCACTCAGGATTTTGCCAATGAATCCAAACTGCCTTTCACTGACGCTGAAAAGAAGAAAATTACTGAAGGTTTTGTGAGTCTGGGTGGGGCTTATGAAGAGCCTGAGAACCCGCATCAAGCGGCCATTTCTAAAATTGCCCGTCAGTTCATGACCCGGTTGCACATTCAGGTGAACCAGACGATGCAGTTTTATCGTGGCCAGCAAGGTGGTTCTGCGCCGCAACGCCTGTTCTTGTCGGGTGGTGCCTCCATCATGCCTTATACAGCTCAATTTTTTGCCGAGAAATTGAATGTGCCGGTTGAGTACTTCAACCCTTTCCGCAACGTGCAGATCGATCCCTCCATCAATTTGGAAGATTTGGCGCGCGTGGCTCATTCACTTGGTGAAGTGGTAGGTTTGGGATTGCGTAATCTGGCCCATTGCCCGGTTGAATTAAACCTGATGCCGGAGAGCACGCTCAGTTGGGTGCAATTTAACCAAAAAAAGCCCTATTTTATCGCCACGGTGTTCAGTCTGGTGCTGGTCATTTTTGCAACGGGATTCATTTTTGACAAACTGGCCGGAGTTTACTCTGACGAACTGGAAACTAAACTAAAGCCCAGTATCCAGCCGCTGCAAAACCGCGAAGTGCAGTTCAAAAAAGCTTACGGAGACTTGAAGAAAGCCCAGCAGGATGCCGGACAGTACGCGGGTTGGATGGAAGATCGTTACTATTGGGCGGATATCATGGTGGAACTGCACCGTATTCTCATCCAGGTGGAAGGTGAAACCAGCAATAGTCTTCACACTGCCACGGGGGTTTGGATTGAGAAGTTTAATAGTGCACCGACGGAAGAGGCCCCGCTCAATGCCGCTCTAGGGGCAGACCCTTCGGCGGCTGCTCCTAATCCTTTTGCTGGAGATCCAGAAGCTGCAGCACGATATCGGCAGCGCTATGGCAGTGCGTTGCCCGGAGCGGTGCCGGCAGAAGGCGCTCCCCCTACGCCACCACCTCCTGCCGAAGGGCAGCCACCAGTGTCGGCGGTTGCGGTCCCCCGAAAAAAAGGTGCAGGATCAACAAATGAGTTGTCTACCGTAAGTATTGTGTGCCGGGCGGTGAATGTCACCAGCAGTGGCATCGCATCCGCTAATACCGATATGGCTTATGCGGTTGAGCGTGCGTTAAAGGAAAGCCCGATGTTTGACAATGCTGAAACCCAGGTCTCGCGCGAGATCAATGTGGATGAGGCCACAGGGACCTTCACATTTGGAGTCAATTTAAAACTGAAGCGACCACTGAAGTTATAGTATGTCCTGGATTAAACGAAATTTATACTTCGTGCTGGGTAGCCTTGTGGCAGTGGTGCTCATGGTGGCGGGAGGCTTTTACCTATATTCGAAAATTTCCAATACGGAAGCAATTACCGAGGAAATTGGCAAACAGTACGTCGAATTGGGACGGCTCAATAACCTTAATCCACACCCGGGTTCCGGCAAGATTGACAACGTCAAGGCGGCCAAGGAGCAGGAGCAGGCATTACACGCATACATCGGCAAGTCGCGTCAATTATTCAAGCGCATCGCACCTATTCCGGATATGCCCAAGGTGGCTAATGCTGACTTTGCGGCACAGTTGCGCAACACCATCGTGCAATTGCGGCGTGAGGCGGAACAGGCGAGTGTGCAATTGCCGCGCGATTATTATTTTACTTTTGAAGCCGAGCGGAGATTGATGGTGTTTGAGTCTGGTTCTCCAGACCGTCTGGCTGTGCATTTGGGTGAAATCAAGGCTATTGCAGAGGTTCTGTTCGATGCCAAGATCAATTCCCTGGATGTCGTCCGCCGGGAACAGGTTTCCGTCAATGACGATAAGAACCCTGCTGACTACTTGTCGCGTAAAACGGTATCCACACCGCTGGCCGACATTACTCCTTACGAATTTACCTTCCGCTGTTTTAGCTCCGAACTGGCGGGCGTTCTGGCCGGCCTGGCGAACTCGCCTCATGGATTTATCGTCAAGAGTATCAATGTAGATCCTGCTGCCCCCGTAGCCACTTCTCCGGATGCAATTCCAGGTAGTGCTGCTGCCGTAGCGCCGGCGCCCTTTTACCCGCCGCCCCAATCTGCCGTTGCTGAAGCGAGCAGGCGTTATGGGGTTGGAGCAATCGGAACTCAACCGTTTGTTACCCCGGCGGCAGCTCCCGTTGCGACCGGCCCCGCAAACCGGCCCGGCGCCATGACGATATTTCTCAATGAAAAACCGCTTCGCATCACCCTGATGGTTGACGTGGTCAAAATAAAATCTGCCACCAAATAAAGCGCCCATGGAGTTTCTTAAAAAACATTACGAAAAGGTCCTGCTGGGGCTGGTGTTGCTGGGGTTGACGATTGCAGTGGCTTTACTGCCTTTCATTATTTCCGGCAAGCGTTCCAAACTCCAGGAGGATCGTGATAAAATTTTAAATCCCAAGATCAAGGAATTGCCGCCTCTGGAAATGGCTCGTGAAGAAGCTGCAATGCAACGTGCCCAAGCCCCTATTCGTCTGGTCTTGTCCGGCAGGCATAATACGCTCAATCCCGTGCTGTGGCAGAAAACTCCGGATGGCCGGTTGGTCAAGATCCAGACTGGAACGGAGCTGGTGGAAGGTGTTGAGGTTATTACTAACCGGCCACTTTACCTGAAACTCTCCTTCGACTCGGTCAGCGGCAAGGGCTATCTCTTTGGGGTTGAGCGTCAAGCGGCATCACGTCCGGATCAGCGTGGCAAACGGCAAACCCTGGCTACCAAGGAGAATCCCAAAAACGATTATTTTACATTGCGGGATGTCAAAGGGCCGCCGGAAAACCCCACTGGTTTCGTGGTTGAATTGAATGACACAGGTGACAGTGTCACAGTGGTGCCTGCCCAGCCTTATCAGCGCATAGATGGCTATGAAGCTGACCTGAAATATGGCAATGAAAAAACCTGGCTCCGTCAGCGGGTCGGGTCGACAATTTCCTTCTCCGCCGGCCAGTACAATATCGTTGCCATTACCCAAAGCAACGTTGTATTGTCGGCCAAATCAAACGACAAAAAAACGACCATAAATTTCAATCCCGCACCTGAACCGCGTTAAAATCCAGCCAACGCCACAAAACCCATGATTAAAGTAGCACCCAAACTGTGTAGTTTGATTTTTCTGTTCGTCGCCAGCCTTCCTTTACAGGCACAACCTGTGTCACCAGCCGCAACTGCCGCGACCGATGATGCCGTGAGAGAGGCAGTGATACGGCAGGCTGATACCATCACTCTGCATAATAAACTGGCGCTGGCCAAAGCCGCGCAGCAACGAAAAGACCTGCCCAAAGCCGCCAAATTGTATGAGGACTGCTATAGTCTCGTTCAAAAAATCGGTCCGGGAGTTGAGGCGGAATCGCGTGAAGTAGTAAATGGATTGACCGTTGTTTTATTGGATCTCTCCCATCAGGCGCAAAGCCATCACGACTATAAAACCGCTGACGAGCGGTTAAGGCGGATCCTAGTTGTCGACTCCGGTAATCGTGTAGTGATTGATGCAAAGAGGGAGAACGATAAAATGATTGACGGCCAGGCTGGCCGCACTCCCAGCCCCGAAGTGCTCGATATGATTCCGACTTTTCGCACCAATGAAATCCGGGTAGGCACCCTGGTGCAGGATGGCAAACTGCTGTTTGAAGCGGGCAAGTTGGATCAGGCGGAAGCCAAATTTGAGCAGGCCAATAGGGAAGATCCACAGAATGTTGGAGCCTATTACTACATGAACCTTATCAAGGAAAGGCGAAATGCCAGTGCAGTCCGTGACAGTGAATTGGCATCCAAGGACGGACTGTTGAAAGTTGAAAAAGAATGGGATTCACCTCTTCGCCGGGACCAGGTTCAACGGAATATCCCCTTTTACCGTAACGACCAGATTTATACGGGCAAAGGTCGTCAAAAAATCGTCAATAAACTCGATAGTATTCGCATTGATGCTATTAAATACGATGGTCTGCCACTGGTGGAAGTCATCAACAATTTGATCGAGATAACCAAGACACGTGATCCAGAGAGAACAGGAATCAATTTCTATATCAGCCGCGAAGCGGTTGGTGGAGCGGTTGCTGCTGCCACTGGCGCTGTGGACCCCACGACGGGGCTCCCCGTTGCCGCCGGGCTGCCTACCGAACCGGTGGATGTGGGCGCCGTGACGGTGAAAATCGCGCTGAGCGATGTCCGTTTGGCGGATGTTCTGGACGCCATTACCAAGACTTCCGACAAGCCAATCAAATATTCGATCGAAGACTATTCCATTGTATTCTCATTGAAAAGCCCGGAGCCAGTGCCTCTGTTTACCCGGATCTTTCGCGTCAATCCGAACACGTTCAAGCAGGGCCTTGAAGCAGTAAGCGGGATTTCATTCGGAGATATTTCGACTGGCGGCTCCAGTGGTGGCGGTGGCGGTGGTGGCAGGGGCGGTGGTGGCCAAGGCGGACAAGGTGGCCAGGGCGGGAGTACAACCATCATACCGCGAGTTAATGTCGCGGGTGCCGTTACGGGCGGACAAGGTGGTCAAGGTGGCGGTGCTGGTGGGGGCATCAGCCATGTCACCAGAACCAATGGTGTGGAAGAAGTTAATCTCGCTGTGCGCGCATTCTTTACTGCTGCCGGAGTGGATTTTAACCCGGCAAATCCGGCGAATGTTGGCAAGTCGCTTTTCTTTAATGATCGCAAAGGAACCTTGATGGTTCATGCGACTACCCAAGACTTGGACATTATCGACAAAGCCATCCAAACTTTGAACATTTCACCTCCGCAAGTGAATATCAAAGCCAAATTCGTGGAAATCACCCAAAATGACAGCCGCGCCATCGGCTTCGATTGGTTTCTGGGGAATGTCTTGTTGGGAGGTAAAAGCATTGCTGCTTCCGGTGGAACGCAACCAAGTTTTGCGGGTGCCCCGAGCACAGCCAATCCGGGAGGCACTTTTCCCGGCACAATAATAACCTCGCCAGATGGAACTACGCGATTAGTAGATACAACCCAAGTTCCTAAGCCATCGGACAGTCTGATAACCTCTGGCTTGCGTAATGCACTGGGGGCACCTGCGATTGGTACCCTGACCGGAGTTTTGACCGATCCGCAATTCCGCGTTGCCATTCATGCCCTGCAACAGCGTGACGGAGTTGATTTGTTGACCGCGCCGGATGTAACAACCGAAAGTGGTCGGCAAGCCCAAATGCAAGCAGTGGATATTCAAACCATTGTAACGGGCGTTGATGTCAATACGCAAGGGGGTAATGCCACTCCGGCTGGCGGTGTCGGCGGCACAGTCATTCAAAATACCGTGCCCGTTGCCAATTACACCATTGAACCACTGCCGTTCGGCCCGGTTCTGGATGTGATTCCTTACGTTTCCGCGGATGAGTATTCCGTTCAAATGACAATCATTCCTACAGTCACGGAATTTATCGGCTATGATAATCCTGGTCAATTCGTGCCCCAGGCTGCGGCAGCCACTGCTAGCGGTACCTCTCTGACAGCGCAATTGCCTTTGCCCCACTTCCGCATGCGTCAGGTTACCACCAGCGTAACTGTCTGGGACGCTCAAACTGTCGTTTTGGGCGGCTTGATTACGGACAGTGTCTCGAAAGTGAAAGATAAAATTCCTTTGCTGGGTGATATGCCGCTTTTGGGCCGCTTCTTCCGGAGCGAATCCTCCAGCAAGACCAAGAAGAATTTAATTATCTTTGTAACGCCTACGATCATCAACCCGGATGGCTCTCGCTATCATACGGATGACGAAATGCCGTTTAACGTGAGCAACCTCCCTCCTCAAAGGCCGGTTTTACAATAATTGAGGAGAATTTGAATGTTGTTTCTCCCAGCTTTGCATTTAAGGCTGGGAGAGGCTCAACTACTAAGAGACGTCAGGCGCAAGGATGATTTGATGCACTCTGCTCTCTTCACACCTTCTGAGCCGAATCCAGGCGGCATAACTGTTTGCGACTCGTTTGGCAGGGTAGAGGGAGACGAATCAAGGAGCTTGTCAATCTATTCGCGTGGAGTGGGGTTAGTTCGCCATGACCCGAAATTAGTCCTGTTGGATATGAGATGTAGCGTCAGGATATTAGATCATCCTGTTTTAACTGCGAAGGGAATGTTTACCTATGGTAACTTCACTGCCGCACTGAAGAGATGAAGGCCTGAACATTGATCAAAAAAGGAGTTCGTTTTGCGCAAGTCGCATGTCGTGCGTATATCATCAACTAACTTTGTAAGCGAGTAAAAAATGTGCATTTTTGAAGCTCGGAAAAGACAAATTGTGCGAAGAAATCATAGACAAGTGGATGTGGGCTTGATAAGAATATCGGAAAATCTTATGTCACTATTGCAGCGCGTCTGTAAAACGCTGGGGATATTGAGTTTGGCTGTTATTGGTCCTGCCATTGTCTCTGGTCAATCCGGTTATGTGCCCCAAGCGGGAGAGTATCTTCCGGCGGGTGGTTTGCCTGGCGACCAGACTCATCCTCGTCTTAGTCTTAGTTCCAGCGGTGGCTTTCTTGTCTGGGACGATAATATAACGGATGGAAGCGGATTGGGAATTAGTGCTGTGAAGTTAGACAGCAGCTTTTCTCCATCGTTGGGAGTTTTTCGAGTCAACCAACAAGGCACGAACGATCAGGAAAAGCCAAACTTGGCATTGTTGAGTAATGGTGGAGCTGCTTTCGTTTGGCAGGGTGGCAAACAGGGCTTTCAGCACATCTATGCTCGCTTTCTTTCATCGAGCAATACCTGGGTAACCGGAGATGTGCAGGTAAATACATCTGCTACTAAATACCAGGTTAACCCTTCAATTGCAGCTCTGACTAATGGCAACGTGGTGGTAACCTGGTCCAGTTATAATCAAGAAGGGGCTAACAGCCTTCAAGGTGTATATGCGCAGATATTGTCACCTAGCGGACAGAAAGTTGGTAGTGAATTCATGGTTAACCAATTTACAAGCTTTAACCAGAGGACTCCGGCGGTCACCGGTTTCATGAATGGGAATTTCCTGGTAACCTGGGTTTCAGAACAGCAGAGATTTGAAAACAGTGTTGATATTTATGCCCGGCTTTATTCGGGAAGTGGCGCGCCCCTGGGTAATGAATTTCTAGTGAATACCAGCACGAACGTATGTGCTAATCCAGCAGCCGCGAGTGCAATCGACGGCACTTTCATCATCACGTGGAGTGAGAAAGATGTCATTGTGCAAAATAATAGTTGGGATATTTCAGCCCGCCAGTTCTCAAGCACCGGGACCGGAGGTGTGGCCAAGTATGTGAACACCCAGCGCTACGGGGACCAATTTGCCCCGCAAATCAGTGTGCGGGGAACCGATTATATGGTGATTTGGACCAGCATGGGACAGGATGGTTCGCGTGAAGGTGTCTACGGACAATTTCTCACTGGCAACGGATCGTTCTCTGGCACGGAATTCCGAGTTAACACGACCACGGCAAGCCAGCAATTTCATCCGGCCATAGCTTCGGATAATGCGGGCAGGTTTGTTGTGGCATGGAGCGGCTTCACTGGGCTGCAAAACAGCTTTGATTTGTATGCACAACGTTTCGCTGCGTTCCAACAACCTTTGTTAGCGCCAGACCCTCCTTTAGTAAGTCCAATTAGTTCCAGTCGCCTGACCGCCACGTGGCCTCCCCTGGCAGGATTTAACGTAAGTTATTATGAATTGTTTATTGATGGGTCCCCTACTGGGGTAATTACCACGAATAACATGTGGACTTTGACCGGTTTGGCTCCGGCTACCACTCATGCGTTCCGTTTCGATTATGTGTTGGCAGACGGGCGGCACTCGCCGTTGTCAGGCACCACCACCGCCAAGACTTGGGATGAAGATAACAATGGAGATGGCATCCCTGATGATTGGCAGGCGCTTTATTGGGGAGCTAATTCGGCAAATTGGCCGCCCGCCTCCACACAGTTGAGTCCGTATGGCCCTACTATTCAGCAGGTTTTTCAATGGGGAAGCAATCCTCTCGATCCAAGTACATGGCTGACCACCCAGCTTACGCCGACACCCCAAGGCCTCTTCCTTTCCTGGAATACAAAACCTGGATATATCTATCAGGTGGAGAGTTCAACTGACTTCCATAATTGGACCAGCCTCGGTGCGTTGCGCTTTGCCGCTGGCACTACAGATTCCGTTTACGTTGGGCTGGGTAGCAAAAGTTATTATAGAATCAAGCGAGTCCGCTATTAATTATATGTTCGCGACATTCAAAAAATTTGGTTTGGTGTTGGTCCTGGCATTGGTGGTCGGGGCGCAATCTGCAATGGGTTTTGCGCTTCTTGGGCCGAAGTTGATCGAGCATGTGCTTCAACTCGGATATTCCGGGGATTTCTCCGAAGCCCCTCATAACTTGGGAGATGAATTCCGCTGGAATACTCCGATTGTGTATTATACCTGCGACCAAAGTTTCCTTGATTATTTCGGGTCGAATGGAGTTCTGGCGGTTGACCAGGCATTCACCATTCTCAACAACCTGACTAACTTCTCGACTTACAGTAGCGATCTCTCTGAGTTTTCTCAGGATACGACACGGTTCAACGCGACGGCTTCAGCAATGCACCTTTATGATTTAAAATCAGGGGTATTGGAGATGATGGTAGAACATTTGGGCCTGGCGGATCCAGAGCGCTATACATGGACTTTGCGGAATCGTGTTGGGGATTGCACGGTGGGTTTCATTTACACGGTGATCAGACGCAATTTTGACCCCATCACTTTGGTGCCAAGCAGCTATGTTAACGGCGATTTGCTCAGTTATCGAATACTTGATAATTGTAATACTCCTGGAAATTCATTTGCGATTCCGTTTTCAATCGACCCGCTGGGGAATGTAGGGACTGCGGTCGCCAGCGCCAAAAATATTTTCAATGATTTTACCGCTTATGGACTTTATTACACAGGTTTAACCCGGGACGACGTTGGGGGCCTTCGCTATTTAATGGGAACAAACAATATCAATTGGGAAGCTCCCTCTACCGACAGCCTTCTCCTTTTTACCAATCAGCAGAGTCAATTGTTGGTTACCTCGAATCTTGCTACATTAGTGGCTCAATCGTATACCAATGATTCAGTTGCGCTCGCTACCTTATATCCCGGACTGGTAGTCACCGGCTCCACTAATTTTTATACCAACGTTATTACGACCAATTTCGTGGCTTATTTCACCAACGGGCCATTTTATCCGGCAGGCACGTTTACCCTGGTGCTCCAGACCAATCGAAGCACCAATGTTCAAGTTAGGTTCCGACAGACTTTTGCAAACGTGGTGACCAACACATACTACACCAAAGGTTTCATGACTTTCCAACAGACTAACGTTACCGCAAACGCGTTTGGGGCTCCGGGATCGTTTACGACAAATATCATCAACACCACCATGCTGACCAACTTTGTAAATGGTGACTTCTATAT
The DNA here is from genome assembly GCA_028293285.1 of Pedosphaera sp. Taxonomy (GTDB): domain Bacteria; phylum Verrucomicrobiota; class Verrucomicrobiia; order Limisphaerales; family Pedosphaeraceae; genus Pedosphaera. The sequence continues at coordinate 19,023 of JAQGPC010000302.1, read as the reverse complement.
TGTTCCTACCAATCTGTGCGGATATCAGATTATAGCAAATCAGCTAACAAGCGTCATAACGCTCACAAATTCCTTTACTATCGCCACGAACCAAACGGGTAATCCCAACCCCAATGGGCTTAGTTTTAGCCGCGATACGCTCACTTATTTTACCAATCATAGTTACATTGTTTATCCCATTGAATGCCGCACCAATGCCGTGACCTTGCGTCAAGGTATTGACAAAATTACTTTCATTCGCAAGGACTTTGACTCCCTGTTGGGGCGGTTCTTTGCGCCTATAACCAATACCTACCGCCTGACCGGAGTTACCAATGGGGCAACGTTTGTGCAAACTTTCCGACGAGTGATTAACAAACCGGATATTTTGTTTACCGCTGCCGATATCGTAGTCCAACCTTTACCTACACAGATAATCATTCCTACTACCAGCCGGGAGATTCCCCACTGGAATACAAACAATGTGGGCAGCAGTGGCGCGGGGCCGGGGACCATAGACCCCGTTGTGGAGTTTACTTTGGATAAAGTTGGGCCAATCTATGACAATCCCGGTTCGTTCGGATTTTTTATAACTCCGTTACGAAGTCTGAACCTGGATGAGTCATCGCATGACCTTAACTTTATTTGGGCATCATTTGATGGAACAACCAACGCTCCGATTGTTTACCCCGTTGGAACCAGCATCACGAACCTGGTTAACCAAATCTTTATGCAGGTTAACAATTCGTCATTGCCTGATGGTCGGGTAGGCTTTGCCTATCACGCGCAATTGGAAGCCACCGGTGGACAGGTGCCATATACGTGGTCTTTATCTCCCGATTCGAACGGCTTGCCAGTAGGTCTGAACTTGTCGCCCGATGGTGTGATCTCCGGTTCTCCCACAACTCAGGGAATTTATGATATTTTCGTCAGAGTTACCGATGTGAACGGGAGAGTGGTGGATCGTCAATTTGCGATTACGATCAATCCATGAAGATTCTGAATGAAGCAAAGCCATTTGTTTATTAATATTTTATGAAGAGAACGCTGTTTTTATGTCTCGTTGGCTTGTCCTTCATTACGGAGGGTTTCGCCCAGCCAAGTGCTACGTATCTTAACTCTGGCACATTCAGCGCGCCACCCCTCATCCCGCCTACTATTGATGCAACCAACTTCGTAAATACCGGGTTCTTTAACATTAGTTATACGAACATCAGTTCTGCAATTCCCCTCTTTGAAACGTCTGATACGCTTAATTTTACCAACAAAGGGGTCATCACCGGCAATACCGGGTTTCGCTTCAATACTGCGCCCTCATCAAGCGGACAGCGGCGCATGGCGGCAAATTTTTATAATGACAAGAGTATCAGCGTTGGTTCCTTAACTAACACGTTTTTCACCAATACATTGATCAACAATTTCTTCCTTCTGGGCGGAGCCAAGGTGCTTGTTTCTTCAACCAACATTATTAATCCTGGAGTTATAAATATCGGGTTGGACGGGTTGCTCAGTTTGAAGGGTAAAAACGTCGATCTGACCAGGGGTAGCGTTGTAATAGAAGGTTCTGACGCCTTTCAAAGCTCATCTACTAATGGCGGGATTTTTATTGGAGGATTGTTTAATGGCGGATTTGCCAACATTGGAATTTTCGATCGTTACTGGGCGGCGGGGATAAATGAAAATAGAGGTATATTCTTTGGTGCAACCAATGCCATCACGCCTGTGGAAATAGCCACCAACTCTTCTGCTGTCGCTCAAATAGGCAGTTTCACGATTAACAACTTTGCTTCCTTTGTCTATCAGAACCAATTTAGTCCCTCCAACAATGTAATTGATATTGTCTTATTGCAGAATACCAACAGCGCTGTGGTTCCGGACGTTCGATTTGCTAGTTTCGGTGGTTTGGTGGCACCTGTGGTGCGCTGGAGTGCTGTCGTTACGAACGGTTTGGGAAGCAGGGCCACGGTCATTACCAACTCGCTTTATCTCGAAGACTTCTTCTCTGTGAGTCCGGGACTGCCAAGGGTCGCGCTGAATTCGTTGAACCTGATTGGTCAACCGACCTTTGCTCCGATTAATTATACTTTTTCTAGAAACTTTTTTGGATATACGAATCTGCTTGCTGCTAATGCGAACTATGATCCACAACAAATAAACCAAAATGCCACTAATTATTTTGCTCTTTACGGAGTAACCGTCGCTCCAACGACTTCATTGGTGCCGCAAAATCCGCCCACTGCTTCGATCACCAACATGCCGGGACGCATTGAGATCGTGGCGGACAACGTGCTTAATTTGGAGCGGGTGCAGGTAACTGGCCCCAATTATTTACTGCTGCAGTCCACGAACCATTTTGTGGGAAGCACCAATGCGCAAATCTCGGTGCCGAATTGTGACATCTTCCTAAGCAGTACCAACGGCAGCATGGTGGTGTCCAATTTGCTGGCTCCGTATGTGCCACGCATGATTGGGGATATTGACATGTACAGTGAACGCTGGACGAATATTGTTGATGGTATCACCAACTATTATCACGTCTTGATGGTGAGGAGCGCACTGTCTCCCACCTCGCCGTCTTTGATTAAAGATTTGGTTTTGCGGAGCACTAATTTAGTGGTGAGTGATGTCTTGAATGCGACTCGTTCCATGGTATTGGACTCCGAGCGTCTTACTGTGGTGTCAAACGCACCAGACTTTTCCGCGCCATTTGGACAAATCAATTTGACCAGTCCGGATATCGTTTGGGCTGCAAGCCTTCCCCGCTTGCGGTATCTCACTAACTCAGGTCTCATCTCCACCTTAAACTCGACATTTTTTGGTGGCGCACGGCAACCGCCCTATTTCACCGGCACTTTCACTGAGCCTTATCAGGCGTTGGTCAACCATGGGACTTTGGCTGTGGCCGGTGCAAGTATTTGGGCCACTTACTTCGAAAATGTCGGTGTGGGAGACATCACTACAAATCTTCCGAATATTACCGTGCCAATTCCAGGAGTTGTGCAGGCAACCGTGGGGCCTATCAATTTGCAAGCCGATACGAGCGTGCTTAAAGGTGGCAAATTCAGTGCGGTCGCTGCGGACATCACTGTTTCCAGCGGGAGCTTGGTGGTAAGTAACCACAGCATGCAAGCCGGCCGGAAACTAACATTTTCAATAGCAAATTCGATTACGGATGGTGGCGTTGCTTCAAGCAATATCTGGCAGGTTGGCGATGGGTTTGACCTGTTGGTAAAGCCCCCCACGGGCGACCTGCTTGGTACATCTATTACGAACAAAGCCCCGGACCTTGCCAATGTGGTTAATACCTGGGCAGGTGAAGATAGAGGATCCTCGACTGCAGGCTTTGCAAACAACGTGGCCATTGGCCGTTTGGTGCTCGATGGCGGAGTTGACTGCCTGTTTACGTTTATTGGCACAGGTGCTCAAAACGCTATTTACATCGATCAGTTGGAGTTGAAAAATTATGCCACTAATCGCTCCAATCCAGATTTCATTTCATTAAACATTGGCACCAACATGGTGGTTTATTTTGCTGATGCAATCATCGGCAACATAGATATCTCTGAAAAATTGAACGGAGCAAATGGCGGCAGGTTGCGTTGGATTCCGGGCTTTTCCGGTCCGTTTAGTTCCACCAATATCACCACGGCGTCTGGCAATACTTTCAGCTTCAACCGGGCTCTGGCCATGAGCTCTTCCATTGATTCCGACAATGATGGAATAGTAAATAGTGCTGACCCGACTCCTTTCCTTACGCCGGACAACATTACCTTATCAGTCCAAATAGTTAAACAGCCCAAATTGGCTGCCAAGATTTCTTGGCCGACTATCGCTAATTCCACCAATTTCCTTTATTGGTCCACCAATACCATGAGTGGAAACTGGCAGTTGCTTACAAATTTTGTTCAGGGTCCGTCGAACGGTTTAATTACCGTCATGGACAGTGCCAAGTCAAATGCCCCGTGTTTTTATCGGGTGCGTGTCAATCCGAAATCGCCCTAAGGATTGCGAGTTTAATTTAACAGTGCGTGCGCCAGTGTGGTGGTGCCTCGCTCAAGTGGGTTTTGATCGTATAAATCTCAGAAGGTTAATATGAGTATGTTGCAAAAAAATCGCCTTAAAAGCGTACTAAACTGGTCTGTCATTTTAAAGTTAGGCATGGTTGTATTTTTGGGATTGGCCAGTGCAAAATCATGGGCACAGCCGGCCAATGATAATTTTGCCAGTCCCCAGATCATCAACGGAAACTTTGGCTCAACAACTAATGATACTTTAGGAGCAACCGGGGAACTCGGCGAACCGGCTCATGCGGGGATCACTTTGGGTGGAGCTTCAGTCTGGTATCAGTGGACCGCTCCGCTTACTGGCACGGTGGAGTTTGATACCGAAGCCAGCGATTATGACACCATTCTGGCCGTATATACCGGTAATACCATCAGCAACCTGGTTCCCGTTGCGGCTAATGATGACGTGTCGCCCACGGCCTTTACCAGTCAGGTATTCTTTTCTGTTAACGCAGGCACAGTTTATCTGATCGCTGTGGATGACCGTGATGGTGTAGGCGGCAATTTAATATTGAACTGGACGCCGGGTGGCGCCCTTTCAGGAGGCAAATTTGGTTTTGCGACCGACGCCCAGACCATGAAAAGCTCGTGGCCCAATAATACGCCATTTCCTCTGTACATCACGAGTGAGCTGGATGGATTTTTAGCCAGTTGGTCGGACGTGCGTCCAACTACGGTTACGGCTTCTGCCACGGTTACACGTCTGGTCGGCACCGCCGGCAAGGTTCTGGTGAACTTTACTGTGACGAATTCGGTGTACACCAACTTTTACATTACCAATATTTTTGGAACCAATATTTACACCACGAATCTTACCACTGCAGGTATTACCTATTCCAACTCCTTCACCACCAATATATCGACAATTGATTTCCTTCAAAATAACACGAAAGGTTGGTACGCTTACGTTCCTGTTGCGGAGGATCAAATTGTTACAAACGTGTTTGATGATAATGGCATTGTGACCAGCACTGCCACTAATATTCCCGGAGCCACCATCACGAACTTCTTTTTCACCTGCCAGGATCATCCTACTACTGTTACAGTCACGACCAACTCAAGTACTGTTACCATTGTGACTATTGAGCCTTTCTGTATTACCTCCTTCGTGGAAACGAACGAGCCGTCGGCCGTTGATGGTCAGGATTACACATCCTATTCTGGGCAACTCGAGTTCAAAGATTACCAGATGAGTGCCCCCATCTTGTTTACAAATATTCCCAGCTTCTCCGGCTCAACTTATGGGAATCTAAATAAGATGCTACTGATCACCTTGGATTCAGTTGCATTTGATCCTCTGGAAGATACCAACAATCTTGTTGCACCCATAATTAGCACCGCTTCAGGCCAGGCACTGGTTAACGTGTTGAACATGTCCTCTTTGCCCGGCGGTGAATTTGGGCCCGTTGGCTCCACAACCAACGCAATCTTCGGCTTCGAGAGATCACACTTTCAAGTCAGCGAGAGCAGGGGCACCGCCACGTTTTGGGTATTTCGTTTTGGGACAAACTATAGCAGTGCCGCATCCGTCCATTATGATATTGATCGTGTGGGTCCTCCGCGCGGCCCCAATTCGCATGATTTCTTTCCGCTGGAACCGGGCTCAGACTACGCAACTCCGACGAATTCCTTCCCTTCGAGCTGGCAACCGGCTGACTTTACACCCATTAGTGGAACCTTGAACTTTCCTCCTTTCATAGGAGGGATAGCAGTGACAGTACCCATTCAGAAAGATAATCTCGTGGAATTTAATGAGGACTTGTTGTTGCAATTGAATTTTGCGAGCGGTGGCGTGGTTGGGTTGGTTAGTAATGCGACTCTGACAATTCTCTTTGAGGACCAGCCTGCTGGAGCAGTTGATAGAAACCACAATCCGGATAATAGTCTCGGAACAATCCCTCCCAGAAACCAGGCTCCCGGCGCCAATGGCACAGTTTACGCCGTTGCAGTTCAGCCGGATGGCAAGACCGTGGTAGCCGGAGATTTTTCGGCTTATAATACTGTTCCCCGAAATAAGATAGCGAGAATGAATCTGGATGGTTCGCTCGATACCTCCTTCCTGGCGGACCCCAACACCGGCGCCGATGAGTTCATTACTTCCATGGCACTGGATTCAAACGGCAAGATAACTATTGGTGGTGGATTTACCTCTTTCAACGGCACAACGCGATACTCGGTTGCCCGCCTAAACCCTAATGGGTCTTTGGATACATCCTTTAACGCCGGATTGGGAGTGGAGGGATTGGTCTGGACACTCGCTTTGCAACCCGACGGCAAGGTGGTTATTGGTGGTAACTTTACCATGGTTAATGGAACTAATCGCAATTACATCGCGCGGCTCAACGTAGATGGAACTGTTGATGATACCTTTGATGCAGGAGGCCTTTTGGATAAGTCGGTAAATTCCGTGGCAATTCAGCCGGATGGCAAGATTGTGGTTGGCGGAGAGTTCCTGGTCGCGGGTGGGCCAGTTAGAGGCGTAGTGCGATTGAATCCTGATGGATCGTTGGATACTGGCTTTGCCAATCAAATAGGACTGGGAACTGATGGTACCGTATTTGCCGTCATCATTCAAACGGATGGCAAGATCTGGGTTGGTGGTTCGTTTACCACCGCCAATAATGTTGATCATAGAAACATTGCGCGGTTGAACGCGGATGGCTCGGTTGACCCCACTTTTTTTGCCGGTTCAGGCCCGAACGATACGGTTTATTCCATGGTTGTACAACCAGACGGAGCGGTGATGGTAGGCGGCATTTTCACGGCAGTTAATGATACTCGACGCATTGGTTTCGCAAGACTTTACGCCTCTGGAGCGGTGGATACCACCTTCATGGATACTGCCTACAATCAGTTTGCTGGTGTGGTTACCGTGTATGCGAATCAGGATGTCGAACCGAAGAACTTTGTCTATGCGTCGGCACTGCAGCCAGATGGAAATGTGATCATTGGCGGTGGGTTCCAGCATATTGGTGGCGGTGGTAAACGTGACACCTTTTCCCCGCGACAGAATGTGACCCGTCTCCTTGGCGGCAGCACTCCGGGTCCGGGAAATATCGAATTTACCTACGGTTCCTATACCATCGATGAAAACGGCAAGCGACTCTATGTAAGTTTGACGCGCACAAATGGTAACCTGGGGGATGCTGGAGTTTCCTTTGGGCTCTTCACCTCTGAAGGGCCGGGAGCGGCCGGTTATGGCACTAACTTTACATTCAAACCCGCTCAATATGCCAATCCCACTTGGCCGTCTACTTGGACTTTTGGGGGCATACCTTCAGATACCTGGATGGTCAGCGACGGACTTAGTGGTCCCAATTTTGACACCGTTAATGTTCTCGGCCAGGGAAAACGTATGAACCCGGGCGCTGATGTCTTTGTGGATATCACAGATAACAGTCTCATTGACGGAAACCACACTGTTACTATGGAATTGTTCAATCCACAGCCTTTGGATGTCTTCTTGTTGGGTGGTGAGAAAATCCCGTTGGGTACAGCTTTAGGACGCAGATCCGTTCCCTTGTTGATTGTTGACAATGAGGCAGCCCACGGCGTGATTGGATTTAGCTCGCCTACTTATATTGTAAATGAGGGCGGAACCAATGCCACAATTACGGTGACCCGCACCAATGGAAGTTCGGGCTTGGTGACCGTTCGATATGCCACCAGCAACGGCACTGCGATTGCCGGCCCGGCGAACGATTACATTACCACCAGTGGCCGTCTCGACTTTGGGCCAACGGAAACCGTTAAAACCTTCACCATTCCCATCGTCGATAATAGCAGTAATCAGCCCGACCACACGGTTATTTTGAAGTTGACCAACGTCACTGGCCAAGGTCAGGCAGGACTAACCAATGCCGTCCTTACCATCATAGACAATGACTTCCTCCCGGGGCGTTTGAATTTCAGCGTTACCAACTTTGTTGCGCATGAGGCGGATGGTACTGCAGCTGTTACAGTCACTCGGACTGGCGGTAATGTGGGAGCCGTATCAATTTATTGCGCTTCAAGCAGTGGAACAGCCGTCAATGGCAGGGATTATGCCGCAGCAACCAACGTGCTGAGTTGGAATGCCGGGGATACTTCGCCAAAGACCTTCTTTGTCCCGCTCTTTCATAACCAGTTAGTCACAAGCAACCTGATTGTGAATCTGCGGTTGTTTAGCCCCGTTATTAATAACGCAACAAATAACAACGCCTTAGGATTGCGCACAAATGTCACGTTGACCATCCTGGATGATGATGCTTATGGCAGTCCATCATTCAGCACCACGAGCTTCACCGTAAACGAAAACGCGGGGTCGGCAATCGTCACTGTGCTCCGGCAAGGTGGCAGCGCCGAATCCATCAGCGTCAATTATGCCACCAGTGATATTGAGGCAATAGCCGGCACTGATTACTCAACTACAAGTGGAACATTGAATTTTGGACCAGGTGAGTTCAGTAAGAGCTTTGCCGTGCCGATTAACGATGACAATATTCCCAATAACAACCGGCGCCTGGGTCTTACACTTTCCAACCCCACTCCGTCCGGAGTGACCTTGGGAACGAGTGTCGCAATTCTTACTATCGTTGATGACGAAACCTTCAATGAACCCTCCGGCGGAGTTGATACCAGCTATAACTCGGCGGCTGGCTTCAACAACACTGTTTATGCCCTTACTCTGCAGCCTGATGGCAAGTTGCTCGCGGGCGGTGACTTCACTCTCGCCAATGGCATTGTGCGCAACCACATCGCACGCTTAAACGTGGATGGAACTCTCGATACCAAGTTCTCAACCGTTACTGGTGGAGGCAACGGTTCAGTGCGTTGCGTAGTCAGTCAAACAGATGGACGCGTGCTGGTGGGTGGATTATTTACTACCTTCAACGGAATAAATCGAAATTATATTACCCGGTTGAACTTTGATGGTTCGATGGATACTGGATTCAATCCTGGTTCGGGTGCTGATAATCCGATCTATGCCATGGCAGAAACTTTTGTGGACGGTACCAATATGACCCGCAAAGTGGTGGTGGGCGGCAGCTTCACAACTATCAACGGAACGAATCGGTTCAATATCGCCCGTCTGAACGATGATGGTAAGGTGGACTCAACCTTCAACCCCGTCACCTTGAACGGCACGGTCTACGCGTTGGCAGTCTATTCCACCAATGACCCGATTAATGTCGGCAAGATCCTCATTGCCGGTGACTTCACCGTGGCTGGGACTTCGAGCCGCAGTCATATTGCCCGCTTGAATGTGGATGGAACGCTGGATAATAGTTTCAATCCGGGTTTCGGAGCAAATGATTCGATTCGTGCCCTCTGCCTCCAGATTGATGGCAAAATTTTGATTGGCGGTTTGTTTACTTCATTCAACAATACTCCGTTGAACCGTCTGGCCCGTCTCAATGGGAATGGCTCGGTTGATTCCAACTTCGTCCCTGGTATTGGTCCAAACGATGTTGTTACCAGCATCGCCATTCAAGAAGATCAAAAAATAATCGTAGGCGGCGGATTCACGCAGGCCAACGGTGTAACACGGAATCGGCTCACCCGTCTCAAAGCTGATGGCACCGTGGATCCGACCATTAATTTTGGCCAGGGTGCCAATGATTTCGTGGCCGCGCTGGCCATTCAATTGGATGGCAAAATTCTCGTGGGCGGCGGATTTACCTTGTTTGATGACTTGAACCGGCCTCGTCTCGCACGCCTGTATGGTCGCACTACGTCCGGTGTCGGCACTGTTGAATTCACTTCAGCCATATATCAGGTGAATGAAAATGGGACGAATGCAGTAATCGGCATCCGTCGTAAAGGTGGTACGGGTGATAACACCGGAAATGTATTTGTGCAATTCGCCACCAGTAATGGAACGGCCATTTCGGGCGTCGATTATATTGGCCAGACTAATACTCTGACTTTCCCGGTTGGGGAAACCTTCCAAACTGTTACTCTTCCAATTCTTAATAACCTTCTGGTGGAAAGTAATAAGACGGTTAATTTAACCTTGGTCAAGGTGCTCCCGCCGGGCAATGCCATCGAGCTCGGCGGCCAGCCTACGGCGGTCCTGACCATCCTGAATGATGACAGCACCGTCAACTTTAGTGCGGCTACCTACCGGGTGAATAAAAATGCAGTCAACGGGGCTGCGGTTATTTCGGTGGTCCGCGGAGGCAGTGCAATCGGGTCAGCTTCAGTGGACTTTTCAACCACCACTAATGGCACAGCCATTCCGGTGACTGATTACATTCCGACAACAAATACAATTTATTTTGCCAACGGAGAAACAAGCAAAATTGTAACCGTGCCAATCAACAACAACGGGTTAGTGGAAGGTGACCTGACAGTAGGCATGGTTCTAAACAATCCGTCCAACACGTTCTTATTGAACCCGGTTTCGGCTACATTGACCATTGTGGATAATAATCTCGCGCCGGGAAGCCTGATGTTCTCCGCGCTGGGCTATAGCTTTACGGAGACAGCTACCAATGCAGTAATCACGGTCGTGCGGACAAATGGCAGCGTAGGGCAGGTATCGGTTCATTATACGGTCAATGGTGGAACCGCTACGGCAGGTATAAACTATGTTGCAACCAATGGCACGCTAGTCTTCGCCGATGGAGTAACCAGCAAGACCTTTTTGGTGCCTTTGCTTCACAATCCAGCCGTGGAAGGCGACCAAACCGTCAATCTGACTTTGTCCAGTCCAACGGGTGGTGCCACTATCACCGGCTCTGCCATGGTTCCGCTGACCATTGTGGATATGGATATCGGTTTGAGATTCTCAACAGCCAGCTATTTCGTTAATGAAACTGCCGGAGCAGTCACCATTTCCGTTCTCCGTGTGAGTGGAACCAACGGTGCGGTTTCCGTGCATTACGCGACCACCAACGGCACTGCGTCCGCAGGCCTTGATTACACGGCGGCGAGCGGTTTGCTGACCTTTAATAATGGAGAGACGCTGAAGACGTTTGATATTCCTATTTTGCACAACCCCCAAGTGGAAGGAAATCAAACCTTCTCAATCAAATTGTTTGGTGCGTCGGGCACTGGACAACTGGTTAATCCCAGTGCTGCAGTGGTCACAATCATTGATATCGACAGCGGGTTTGCCTTTGCTTCCGCAACGAATAGCGTCAATGAAACCCGTACCAATGCGATAATCTCCGTGGTTCGTTTGGGCAGCACCATCGGCACCGCTTCCGTCAACTTTGCCACCAGCGATGGCACCGCAACGGCTGGACTCAGGTATGTGGGTACAAATGGGGTGCTGACATTCCTTGATGGCGAAGCCAGCAAGGTGTTTACCGTTCCAATCATTAACAATAATCAGGTGGATGGAGCTCAAACTGTAAACCTGACGTTGTTTAATCCCACCAACAATGCACAACTGCTGATTCCCAGCAACTCAGTCCTGACTATTGTGGACGACGACGCCGGCTTTAGTTTCTCCAGCGCCGCGTATTCGGTGGATGAGGGTGGGATAAATGCCACCATTACCGTTTTGCGGAGTGGAGTAACGAATAGCACGGTTTCTGTGGACTACGCAACGAGCGACGGGACGGCTCACGCTGGCACAAAGTATTTCGCGGTGAGCGGAACATTGACCTTCACCAACGGTGAAGTGAGTAAAACCTTCTCAGTTCCCATCATTGATGAAAGCACAATTGGTGGTAATGAAACGGTCATTTTGAACCTTTCGAACCCTTCAGGTTCATCCGCACTGGTTAATCCCAATGCTGCAGTTCTGACCATCATTGATAATGACGGCAGCTTGATCGTGGCGGCTGGTTCAAAGCTGGTTTCCGAAAGCATCAATCCAGCCAACGGAGTTATTGACTCCGGCGAAACCGTTTCACTGTTGTTCGGCTTACGCAATGTTACCGGTTCAAATAGCACGAACCTGGTGGCCACCTTGCTCGCAACAAACGGTGTGACGCCGGTGGGAGGAACAGCACAGTCTTATGGTGCGCTGGTAACCGGAGGCCCTTCGGTGTCCCGGCAGTTCTCCTTTACCGCAAATGGAACCAACGGGGGCAGGGTCACTGCCGTGTTCCAACTTCAGGACGGAAGCAAAAATCTGGGCACAGCCAGCTTTACTTATACTCTTGGCAAGTTCACCAACTCATTTGTGAACACCAATATAATCACGATTAACGATGCGGCCATTGCTACGCCGTATCCATCGACCATAAACGTTTCCGGAGTCGATGGCGTAATTACCAAGCTTACCATGACAGTCTCCAACTTGAACCACGCTTCCATTGCAGACGTGAGCCTGTTGTTGGTCGGTCCTGCTGGACAAAAGCAATTGTTGATGGCTCACGAAGGTGGTTTTCACACGGTGAACAATGTTACCCTTACATTTGATGATGCCGCAGCAGCTTCACTGAGCAGCAGCACACCCACCTCCGGCACTTACAAGCCAACTCAGACAAATGCCCCGGCATTCCCGCTGCCCGCTCCGCCAAGCCCTTATGGCACTGATTTATCTGCCTTGGTGGGCACGAACCCGAACGGATCGTGGTCGCTTTATGTGTTAGATGATAAAGGCTTGGATGCAGGAAATATTGCCAAAGGTTGGAGCCTGGCTATTACCACCACCAGCCCGGTCGCACCAGCAGCTGATTTGGTTGTGGGACTTGCCGCAACACCGATCCCCGTCATTGTCACCAGCAACCTGACGTATACGATCACGGTTACCAATGCCGGGCCCGCAGCGGCTACTGCCGTCTTGGTAAGCAATACACTGCCATCGGGAGTGACCTTTGTTTCAGCTACCACATCACAAGGCAGTGTTTCTGCAAATGGTGGCAACATCGTTTACAGCTTGGGGATATTAAATAAGGATGGCACTGCCAGCGCAACCCTCGTAGTCAGTCCAACAGTTGTGGGGACAATTACAAACACTATTACAATCGGTGCCTTGGAAACTGATCCCAATACCGGAAATAACAGTGCAACTGTAGTGGCTACGGTCATTGCGCCTTCTGCCGATCTGGCAATCGGCCTGGTGGATTCGCCCAACCCGGTCACCTTGGGAAACAACGTGACTTACAGTGTCACGATTACCAATTTAGGATCGGCTACGGCCACGAACGTGATTGTGACTAATATCCTGCCCGCAGGTCTCAGTTTTATTTCCGCTTCGTCGAGCCAAGGGACCTTTGCCAATGCCAGTGGCACAGTGACCTGGAATTTGGGCAACCTCGGCAGCGGGGCCTTGGCGACAGTCAGTGTCGTTGCCAAAACAACAGCAGCAGGAACAATCACCAATACCGTCAGTGTAGGATCGGGCGTTAATGATCCGCTCAAGGCTAACAACCGGGCCTCAGTCAAAACCGTTGTGGATGCGGTGCAGTTGGGCTTCACCCATACGGGAAGCACCATGAAGTTCTCCTGGCCGACATCAGCCGGTAGTTATGTGCTTGAGACCACACCTAATTTGATCGCGCCTGTGACTTGGACGGTAGTGACGAATCCTCCAGCTCAAATTTCCGGCGGACAAAACACGGTCACGATCAATGCCTCAACTGGAACCGGGTTCTTCCGGCTTAGAGCTTCTGCGCCTTGATAAGCCAGATGATTTACCGACGCATTAAAATGCCCTTTTGTCGCGAAATGGTGGATTAGTTAAAATTCTAAGAATCAATGAAGGAAATCTTTGGCGTAGCTTTGCTTCCCAATGGAGTGAGTTGTGCGGAATCAGGCTTCGGAAGCTTTCGTGGCTCGGAAAAGCCTAAGGCAGTAAATTTTATGAATACCCTAAACGCTGGTTTTATAAGCAAATTAAGAGTATTGGTTGTATCTGGATTTTGTCTTTGCATATGCCTGGGGGCTGTAACAGAGGCGTTGGCGGTTGATGGCGGGGGACTTAGTGACAGCGTTCGTGCACAAATTCAGGCATTGCAGTCCGAAAAAGCCGCCCTGACGCCCACCCAACAAAAGCTGGATTCGCAACTTTGGTTTGCTGTCAAACTAAGCCGTCATCAATCTATCGCCAATGGTGCCGTGCCTCAATTACGAGTCCGGGCACAGCCAGGTCCTGACGGCCGGATATTGGTTGATATTAAAGCCAACGTAATGGCGGAGCTTTTAAAACAGATCGAAGATTATGGTGGTACAGTGGTTAATAGTTTTGCACAATTCAACGCTATTCGATCATGGCTGCCTATAAGCCAGGTTGAGAATTTGGCGGGTTCAACCAATGTGACTTTTATTCATCCGGCCATGGAAGCCATGCGGAATATCGGCAGCCTGGACACGGAAGGAAATGTAACCCATCGCGCCGACACGGCTCGTAGTAATTTTCGTGTGGACGGAACTGGCGTGAAAGTGGGGGTGCTCTCCGATAGCGTGGATTTTCTTGCTCGTTCCCAGGCATCTGGGGATCTCGGACCAGTTACGATCTTGCCAGGACAAAGCGGAGTGCCCGGTAGTGGTGAAGGAACTGCGATGTTGGAAATTATTCATGACTTGGCACCTGGCGCAGACCTGTTTTTTGCTTCTGCGTTTAGTAGTGAAGCTGGTTTCGCCCAGAATATTTTAAATCTTCGAGCAGCGGGTTGCGATATTATCGTTGATGACGTTGGTTATTTCGATGAGTCGCCATTTCAGGATGGGATTGTCGCCCAAGCGGTCAATACGGTTACGGCCAGCGGAGCTCTTTATTTTTCCTCGGCTGCCAACTCTGGTAATCTCTCCAGTGGCACCTCAGGCACTTGGCAAGGTGATTTCGTGGATGGCGGGGCAGTGGGTGCGCCCATCACTGGAAAGGGAGGAAATGTCCACAGTTTCGGATCCCAAACCTATGATACTGTCACCGGCTCCGGATTTGCCTCAGTGTTATTCTGGGCAGATCCTTTGGGTGCAGCCACAAACGATTATGATTTGTATGTTTTGGATTCCACGGGAGCAAATGTTGTAAGCAGCTCGATAACGGTCCAAAACGGGTTTCAGGATCCGTATGAAATAGTGTTTCCCCCGAATGTTGGCGAACGGTTGGTTATTGTGAAGGCTTCGGGGGCTCCCCGCTTTTTGCATTTGGATACAATTCGCGGTAAATTGGCAATTGGCACAGAAGGAAATACCAAAGGGCACTCGGCGGCCATTGATGCTTTTAGCGTAGCTGCCGTGGATGTTGCGACTTCTTTTCCCAATCCTTTTATCGGTGGAGCCGTGAATCCAGTGGAAAGCTTCAGTTCAGACGGTCCCCGGCGGGTTTTTTATACTGCCAATGGGACGCCGATTACTCCAGGGAACTTCAGTGCCACCGGCGGCACGGTTCGCCAAAAACCTGATATCGCAGCTGCGGATGGCGTCAAGACTGCAGTTCCAGGATTCAATCCTTTTTTTGGCACTTCTGCGGCGGCGCCACATGCCGCAGCCATCGCTGCCTTGTTGAAATCTTTTAATCCTGATCTGTTACCTGGCCAAATCCGGACAATTCTAACCAATACTGCCTTGAATGTCATGGCAAACGGAATTGATCGGGATTCAGGAAGCGGTGTTGTCATGGCCTTTCCAGCGTTGCTTGCGACGCCACTCTCCACTCCGACCCCTCGATTGATCCTGGTGACCAATATAATTACGGGTGGCAATGGAAACGGGATCATTGATTACAATGAATGTAATAATCTTGATTTAATCCTGACGAATATTGGATCGGCCGATGCAACCAGTGTTCACGTTATTCTTACTTCAACGACACCGGGAGTTACCATTGCACAACGTGCCGCGTTATATTCAGATATTGCCATCGGTGGTAGTGGTACGAACCTGACGTCATTCCGAATCAGCACTTCGCCGACCTTTATCTGCGGAACTTCAATCGATTTTTTACTGATAATCAAGTCCAGCCAGGTGACTACCACCAACTTCTTTAAAATAAGTGGCAGTAATGTCGGGTTGCCGGTTCGGTTTGATAATCAGGAGGTTATTGCCATTCCTGATGCTAATCCCATTGGCACCAATTCAAGCATTGTGGTTTCCAATATTTCCTCGGCGATTCTCAAATTAACAGTTTCCTTGCACATCACGCATCCATTTGTTCCCGATTTGGCGCTCCAATTAATTGGGCCTGATGGGACAAGGATTAATCTTTCCAGGAATCACGGATCAGGACCGGACTATGGAATCGATTGTGCTTCCGATACCAGTCGAACCGTTTTTTCTGACGATGCCAGCAATTCGATTGCTCTGGCTTTTGCGCCCTTTACCGGGACATTCAAGCCTGAGGAGTCTTTGTCAGCCTTTGCGGGGAAATCTGGTTCTGGAGTTAATGGCACTTGGAAACTGAATGTAGTGGATGGAGCACCTTTGGGCGTTGGTGCCATTCAGTGTTGGTCACTCATTATTGTCCCGGCAACCTGTGCCGACGGGGGAGGGCAGTGCCCGGGAACCGATCTTGCAATAGGGATGAAGGCAACGCCAGACCCGGTCACAGTGGGGAGCAATCTGGTATATGCCATCACGGTGACTAACTTCGGTCCAGATACGGCAAAAAGCGTGGTAATGAACCAATCTCTGCCTCCAAGTGTTCTCTTTGTTTCGGCGACTTCCTCACAAGGAAGCATCTCGCACTCGGGCAACTCCGTCTCTTGTAACCTGGGCAATTTGAACGTAGGGGCCACGGCGCAGATTACCGTCATCGGCATTCCAACGGCAGTGGGGAGCATATCATCGACTGCTAGTATAGGAGGATCGCAATCGGAAATTGATCCCTCGAATAATACGGTCACAATAAGTACACTGGTCAACCCACCTTCGGCTGATATGGCGGTTACCATGCTTGCAAATCCCAATCCAGTTGCCAACGGGTCAACTTTAACCTATTCCATTTTCGTCACTAATAATGGGCCTTCCTTTGCTTCCGGCGTCCTGCTGACGAATGTCTTACCCGCAAGCGTCATTTTCAACTCAGCATCGCTTTCGCAGGGCTCTTCCATCAATTTTGGAAATACGGTGATATGCAACCTCGGCACCCTGCCACCTGCGGGCACTGCCTCCGTCAGCATATCTGTAACTCCGACGGTTCTCGGTTCATTAACTGCGACGGCCACCGTCACTGCAAACCAGGCGGATCCTGTGCCAGCAAACAACACGGCTCAAGCAACCGCAACCGTCAGTCCTTCGGCCGACCTGGGTATTACCTTGATAGCTCCAACTTCGGTGATCCTTAACAGCAATTTCCTTTATGGAATTATCGTCACCAACTACGGCCCGAATACGGCTTCAAGTGTGGTGATTAATGATAATTTACCGGCTGGATTAGGTTTTGTTTCAGCTTCCACTTCGCAAGGGACTACCAACGTTGCTGGAAATTTTGTGAGCTTCAATCTGGGTTCATTGCCTGGCGGAGCGAGCGTGACCGCTACTATCGTTGTAGCTGCGACGAACATTGGAAATTTCAACAATACGGTAAGCGTGACCTCCGGCCAGGGAGACCCAAATACTGCTAACAACACAGCTACACTCAGGACTCGGGTCGCCAGTCCTTTCACAAATATTGTGGCAGCGGGAAGCAAGTTGATCTCGGAAAGTCAGGCTCCGGCCAATGGGGCAATTAACATTGGTGAAACGGTGACGCTTTCATTGCTTTTGCAGAACAATGGTAATGTGAGCAATGCAAACTTGACCGCCACATTGCTGGCTACCGGTGGAGTTACTGCGCCGAGCAGCCCACAAATTTACGGTGCTCTGACACCGGGCGGATTCCCGGCAGTGGCCAGGCCCTTTACATTCACCGCCAGCGGGACCAATGGCGGCACCATCACCGCAACATTGCAACTGCAGGACGGCGCAACCACCCTGCCACCTGCAAAATTTACCTTTTCGTTGCCGACCCTTGGCACTTTCGCAAACACCAATACGATCGTAATTAACGACAGTGGCGCTGCTTCGCCTTATCCTTCGACAAACCTCGTTTCCGGCATATCTGGAATTGTTGGCAAGGTGGCCGTGATCCTTACCAATATGAACCATACTTATTCAGATGACGTGGATATCCTATTGGTAAGCCCCACCGGCCAGAAGATATTACTCATGTCGGATGCAGGCGGCGGCAGTTTGCTCTCAGGCATTTCTCTGACATTTGATGATACGTCCGATCTTTTCCTGCCCCAAGCCAGTCAGATATTCTCCGGCACTTACAAACCAAGCCCGTATGGCACGGTCGCATTCCCCACGAATGCTCCAGTAGCGCCCTACGACACTTCGCTGTCCGTCCTTAATGGAAGCAATCCTAACGGAACCTGGTCATTATATGTGATGGATGATTCTGCCGGTGACGCAGGCAGTATTGTTGGTGGTTGGAGCCTGGCGATTACCACCATTAACCCGGTAAATCAGATAGCCGATCTTTCTGTGACAGGATCCAGTGTGCCCAATCCTGTTTTTGTGACGGGCAATTTGACCAACACCTTCACGATTAATAATAATGGACCGGACACAGCGACATCAGTGGTTTTGACAAATGCATTACCTGGCAACGCCACCTTTATTTCCGCAAACCTGTCGCAGGGCAGTTACTTTGTAGTTGGTGGCAATCTCGTATCCAGTCTAGGTAACCTTCCAGCAGGCTCTAATGCCACAATCACGGTCGTTATTGTTCCGACTGCTGCTGGCAGTGTGACCAGCACTGCAAACATTAGCTCGTTTGAAAATGACCTTAACCTGTCGAATAATTCGGTCACTCTGCTTTCAACTGCCAATCCAACAATTGCTGACGTTGCTGTGGCAGTTCAAGCTGCTCCAAGTCCAGCAGTGGTGGGAAATAACCTGACTTACACCGTGACAGTCAACAATAATGGTCCCGGCACAGCCTTGAATGTGGTAGTGACCGATCCATTGCCTGCCGGATTGACCTTTATTTCAGCCACGCCATCCATTGGCAGTTCTATCAACTCCAGTGGGACAGTGACTTGGAATCTGGGTAACCTTCCGGTTGGCGTGGTTGCAACCATGGCCATTATCGTGAATCCTTCACAGCCTG
>JAQGPC010000290.1 GCA_028293285.1 Pedosphaera sp. | reverse complement strand
TATCTCACGTTAACACGCGTTAACTGACGCTAACGGACGTTAACACGCGATAAAAAAATTATGTGTGAAATGGTTGAATCAATGATTTCCGCACTCGACCAAGATGTCGGGGTTTGTGGGTGTGAATCCAGTGGCTGCAGCCGGTCTGTAGAAGGAACGTTTTCACATGCGGGACACGCAAGGGGAGATTGTGGAGGTGGTTTGAATGCTTTGGAGCTAGTACGACCTGGTACGAGTAGGTGTGAGTCATTAAATCGCGTGAAAGTTGGTCTTGCGGGCCGTGTTAATCGATGGAGGGATTCGTGATTATATTGAAGCGGCATAAATGCCGCGCTCCTTGGGGGGAGCAAGCAAAAGCTTGCGGGCAGGGGGCTTATGGCTTATGAGGTGCGGGTGAACGGGCAACGAAAATATCGGCTGGGCGTGCTAGGTTCGGGCAAAGGCTCGAACTTTGTGGCGATTGCCGATGCTTGCGCGTCGGGCGGCATCCCGGTGGAAATCGGGGTTGTGCTGAGCGACGTGGCGGATGCGCCGATATTGGATCGGGCGCGGGAGCGAGGGTTGCCGACCCAGCATATCTCGCCCGGACAGTTTCGCACGAAATTGGATGAAACGGCGGAACAGGCTTATATCGCCGCTTTGCAGAAGGCGGAGGTGGATTTGGTGGTATTGGCTGGGTTTATGAGAATTTTGAAGGGGGAGTTTCTGCGCGCTTTTGCCCATAAAGTGGTGAATATTCATCCTTCGCTGTTGCCGTCGTTTCCGGGATTGGAAGCGTGGAAGCAGGCTTTGGATTATGGGGTGAAAGTGACGGGTTGCACGGTTCATTTTGTTGATCAAGGAGTTGATACCGGGCCCATTCTAGCGCAGCAGACGGTGCCAGTATTAACAGGTGATACGGCGGCGAGTTTGCATGCGCGAATTCAGGAGGCGGAGCGGGTATTATATCCAGCGGCGATAGGGGCTTTGGCACGGGGAGAGGTGGTTATACAGGGTCGCCAGACGGTTTGGCAGAAGGGGGCCTCCATTTGACCAATAAAAAAGTGTCGCTTTGCTCCGTAATAACTGGCAAATCATACCGGTCTTGCGGCTTCAGGATTGAGTTAGACACCCATTCCCGCACATACAAGCAGAAGCGCGCGACGCTGTTTAAGCATGAAGAATAAGGCAAAATTAAGGTTTGGACTGCCAAAGGGCAGTCTGCAAGAGGCCACCATCGAGAAGATGGCCAAGGCCGGTTTTAATATTCAGGTCAGCAGCCGCTCTTACATTCCGTATGTGGATGATGAAGAGTTGGAAATCCGTTTAATTCGCGCGCAAGAGATCAGTCGGTATGTGGAACATGGTTATTTGGATTGCGGCATCACGGGTTACGATTGGATTCAGGAGAATAATTCCAAAGTCCATGAAGTGGGTGAATTTCAGTTCAGCAAGGCAACGCGGCAATCGGCCCGTTGGGTATTGGCGGTGCCAGAGAATTCGCCGGTGCAGTCGGTGAAAGATTTGAAGGGAAAGCGGATTGCCACCGAGGTGGTGAACCTGACGAAACGTTATTTGAAGAAGCACGGCGTGAAAGCCGAAGTGGAATTTTCCTGGGGCGCGACAGAATTCAAAGCGCATGAGTTGGTGGATGCGATTGTGGAATTGACGGAGACAGGCTCTTCACTGCGCGCGAACAAGCTGCGCATTGTGGATACGTTGCTGTCATCCACACCGCGGCTGATTTCCAATCATGCCTCTTGGAAAGACAAGTGGAAGCGGCAGAAGATCGAGACTCTGGCTTTGTTGCTCAAGGGAGCTTTGGAAGCGGAGGCGAAGGTCGGTCTTAAGATGAACATTGCCCAGAAGAATCTGGCAAAGTTGTTGCAAAGTCTGCCGGCTCTGCGTAATCCAACCATCTCCAACTTGAGCCAGAACGGCTGGGTGGCGGTGGAAACGATTATTGACGAACATGTGGTCCGCGAACTGATCCCGCAATTGAAAGCGGCGGGCGCGGAAGGAATCATTGAATATCCTTTGAACAAAGTAGTATACTAAACCCGCAAACAATATATATGGGCTCACTGAAAAAACGTCGTAAAGCGAAAATCAATAAACATAAACGCCGCAAGCAGCTTCGCGCTAATCGTCACAAGAAGCGCACCTGGCAGAAGTAAGCGCCTCGATTGGCGAATGTTCGTTGATTTGGATCCGCGCAATCCTGTGGGTTGCGCGGATGCCATCAGTAGGGGTATTCTACCGCATGCAGCATTGCCTCCATCTTGCAGCAGGTATTTTGACCATAGGCAGTTTATTGCTGTCTGGGTGCGCCTCCTCCAAGTCCACGCACGCAACGAAATCCAAGTCGGGTTCGTCCACCATTGAGCAAGCAGCCAAGTCCGAGCCCGTTTTCGTCTCGAAACCCGTAGATGATAAACTCGTTCAAGCCCATGCGCATTACGCGCAGGGGGTCATGCACGACATGGCTGAGGATTCAGAGAAGGCCTTGGAGGAATACGCGAAATCGGCCCAGTTGGATCCGGATAATGAGCAACTGATATTGGAGCTTTCGCGACGTTACCTGCAAAAAAAGGAGCCGGAAAAAGCGGCTGATATTCTGGTCAAAGCGACGGCTTCGTCCGGTGCTTCCGGAGCGATCTTTGCCCAGTTAGGCTGGGTTTATTTGCGTTTAGGGAAGGATGAATTGGCGATTGAAGCCAGCCAAACTGCCATCAAACTTTTACCGAAGTCACTGGCGGGTTATCACAATATATTTCTCATCCACCTGCAAAAAGGAAGAGCACCGGAGGCGTTGAAGGTGCTTAACCAGGCAGCGAAACAGGAGGATGTAACTGCCGAATACTTGATCGACCTGGCGGAACTTTATTCCACACTCGAAAAGCAGGCTCCAACACAAAAGGAATTTACCAAGCCGGGGGCGTTGGCGGTTTTGAATCGTGCCGCAAAACTTAATCCCGAAACTCCGCTGGTTCGAATGAAGCTTGCCGATGGTTTTAATGTGTTCGGAGATTCGGCCAATGCGGTGCAAATCTATTTGCAGTTATTAAATCGCTATGGCGACCGGCTGGCAGTGCGGGAAGATGTCCGGGCCAAGCTGGCTGACATTTATTTGCGCGGGAAAGATCCGCAGAAAGCGATGGAACAATTAAAAGCCATCGTGCAGGACGATCCAGCCAATGCCCAGGCTTATTACTATTTAGGCAATCTCGCGATAGATCAAAAAAAGTTGCCGGAAGCGGCGGATTTCTTCCGCAAGACGCTGCTGTTGAGTGATGATTTTGAGCAGGTGTATTACGATCTGGCAAGCGTCCAAATGAATTTGGACCAGACGAAGGAGGCGCTGGAAACACTTGAGAAGGCCCGGAAAAAATTCCAGGGCGGATTTGTGCTCGAGTTCTTTACGGCCATGGTTTATTCCCACGACAAGAATTATACGAATGCGATCCAGCATTTTACCTCCGCCGAATTGATTGCGCGGGCAACGGAACCGAAGCGTTTGAACCAGTTGTTTTATTTTCAGGTCGGCTCCACGTATGAACGGGAGGGAAATCTTGAGCAGGCCGAGGAATATTTTAACAAGTGTTTGCAGATTTCACCGAACTTTCCCGAAGCGTTAAATTATTTTGGGTACATGTTGGCTGATAAAGGTATCAAGCTGGAAAAGGCGCATGAGCTCATTGAAAAGGCGGTCAAGCTGGAACCGAAAAATGCAGCCTATCTGGACAGCCTCGGTTGGGTATTATACAAGCTCAACCAACCGAAGGAAGCGTTGGAAAACATCCAGAAAGCCATCGAGCTTTCCGAGGAAGTAGATGCTACTTTGTATGATCATCTCGGTGATATTTACGTGGCATTGAAACTGAATGATAAAGCACGTGAAGCGTGGAGCAAGTCGTTGAAGGTCGAGCCGAACGAACAGGTTCGGAAAAAGCTCGACCAAATCAAAGGCCAATGAGATGAAGGGGGTCAGCACTTAACTCATGGCTCACCAATTTCAGAAGCATTATACGCGTGAAGAGGCCCGGGCCTTGCTGCCGCAAATTCGCCAATGGCTTGACCAACTGGTTCTATTGCGGACTGATCTTGAAAAAAACAATCGTCGGGTGGATGGACTGATGGCTTCCGGTCAGGATCAGGGCGGAGACTTGGTCAATAGATCAATACGGCTCTTGTCCGAGATGAAAACGCTTTTTTTGGAATTTCAAAGCCGTGAGATTTTGATCAAGGAATTGGAGCGCGGCTTGATTGATTTTCCAGCGATCATTGGCGGGCGAGAAGTTTTTCTTTGTTGGGAAAAGGGCGACGCGGATATTGAATTTTGGCACGATATTGATTCGGGCTATGCAGGGCGAGAGCCGTTAGAATCTTAACTCCAATCTCGCATACTAATAAACGAGGTTGCGATAGACTTCGTAAACATCCACCCGTCCGCCGGGAAAATAATCATTGTAGGGAAAGCTAAACGTTCGGGTGGCACGATCGTAGGTTAATCGAGAGGGGGTTTTCGGTTTATTGGGATCGTAAACACTGAATAGAATTTCCTTTTCAGTTTCAGTGACATCAAACAAAACCATGGCGTGATTGATGGTGAGTTGGGGGAATCGCACGAGGTGGACGACGGGAGGATGGTTTTGTTTCAGCGCGGCGATGAGCTTGTCCACCATGTGTTGCTGATGGCGGCGGCTGAAGGGCATGATCATGCGCCAGTGGCCGCGCTGGAAATAACTTTGCCATGCTCCTCCGCATTCAGCCTGTAAAAGATGCTCCTGTGCCTGGCTGAAAGTTCGCAGATCTGCATAACCCGGGATTACTACTTTTTTTGAACCTGGAACGCGGTGACGTGGATCAATAGAGATTACCTGATGAATGAGTTGGCGGTAGGTCTGGTCATTCGCAACCGGTTGCGCAGGGTCAAATTTGGCATATTCAAAAAATTGCCGTGCTG
>JAQGPC010000272.1 GCA_028293285.1 Pedosphaera sp. | reverse complement strand
CCGCGTGCTCTTGTTCTGTCCGTAAAGCTCAATGATGCGCTGACGCGCTGACCCTGGTATCGCTCGCATGGTGCCGCCCATTCTCCCTGTTCGCCCACTAAAAACAAGCTATATCATTTATGTAAATGCACTAATAGAAATTAAGGTTTTATTTTGTGCCGACTGTCCTTGCAGTTTCAGGACTGATGGTTTTAAGGGCATGCTGGGCAGCATAGCGCATGCGGCCATCTTTATGTTTAAGCGTGCTAACAAGAAAAGGCACAGCAGCTTTGGCTTGTGATTTGAAACCGGCAAGCCCACCTATGGATGAAGTGGCAATATTATAATTAGTGCCCTGAGCCATTTCCAATAGAGCGGGTATGGCCGAATCTGGTTCTTTGCCAATTTCACCTAATGATCGAGCTGCTCGCATGGCGATTTGGTCGTCAGGAGACTTTAAAAGGTTGGCAAGAGTAGTCACACCACCTGCTTTAACAAGTGCTTGTGGATCAATTTGATTTAATGATTTGGCAGATACAAGACACACGCCCGGGTCTGAATCAGACAATCCTTTTACGAGCACTGGCGCTACAACATCCGCGTGATCGGGATATAACCGTAAAGCAAGCGCCGCGTTGTTGCGCATGCCCGAACTGGAACTTTGCATAGCGCCTATAAATATAGGCAGCAACTCATGCCTTTCCTTTTCCATTCCGTGCAGAATATCCGCTTCAAAAAAGGCAATCTCGATCATGCGCACCGAATCACGTTTCTCGATTTTCAATGCATGAACCAATGCGGGGACAACGATTTTGGGATCACTCTTCAATCTACCCAGCATATCTACAGATTGCATGCGAATGGAGGTTGCGTCCACGGGTTGAGGCAGTTGATTCCTTAAAAATGAAGGCAGTTTGGGCCAGGTGTTAAAGTAAGCTCTCTCCAGTGGATTGTTTCCCTTATTTAAGCCCCGGATTAGAAACCGAATCCCTTCGGGACCAAACGATTCCCATTGTTTGATTTCATCGGAAGCGGCGTTGTAAGTAATATTAGTGAACCAGTAACTCTCCGGCTTGCCATGAAAAACGGGTTCATGAGAACGAATTATCAATCCGGCCAATACGCTCAGTACAGCGACGATTGAAATAACGACCAGAATGCGAAACCGTTTCCTCATGCAGAACATATTGTCAATTATTGGTGCGAAAGGCGAGACTGATTGATTTCTTTGCAGATTTTTAAAACTGCGTCAGTTCTCATCGACTTTAAGTCAATATCCAACTTCGTGCTGATCGGATCTGGAAATGTTTTGTTAACTCATTTCCATTCGTGCATTTTTTTATAAGTTTCTTAAACTTAAAACATGCCCGCACCGCAAACTGACAAGAAGCTTGTTTCTCAAGCTGACGTGTTGGGTCCTGCCACTCCCTGGTACAAGGGGGTTGCGCCTTATCAATGGCTGATCCTGATCATCGCTTCGGCGGGTTGGGTGTTCGATGCATTTGAAGGCCAAATTTTCAACATCACCCGAAATCAATTACTCGCGGATATTCTTCACGTGGCGGGCAATGATCCATCCATTAAAAGATATGGCGACATCTTCCTGGCCATTTTTTTAGTCGGCGGCACGGTGGGTGGATTACTTTTCGGTTCGTTAGCAGACAAATGGGGTCGCCGCCCTACCATGGCGATAACCATTTTGATGTATTCCATTTTTTCAGGGCTGACCTTTTTTGCTGATAATTTATGGGAAGTTGCTGCACTGCGTTTTTTGGTGGCGATGGGCGTGGGTGGTGAATGGGCGGTGGCGGCGAGTTTGGTGGCAGAAATATTTCCGCCGCGGGCCCGTGCGCATGCTTCGGGGATTTTTCATGCGACCAGCGTTTTGGGGACATGGTTTGCAGCCTTGGCGGGAATGGCTGTGGCGGCACAATGGCGATATGCCTACCTGATTGGAATCATCCCGGCCTTGTTGACATTGTGGGTGCGGGCAAAGGTTAAGGAACCGGAAAGTTGGAAGGAAGCAGGAACCAAGGCAAAGATGAGTGGAGGGCCGCAGATGGGAAGCTTTCGCGATTTACTGCTGAACCCAAGATGGCGAGGTCGCGCGTTTTTGGGAATGCTTTTGGCAGCGGTCGGCTTGGGAAGTTTTTGGGGTGTTACCGTGGCGGGACAAGATCTTGCCAAGGAATTGCTCTTGAGAAAAGGTGTTGATCCAGCCGAAGCAGCCCATCAGGCTAAATTTGCTTACGGAATTGTTCAAACGGTGGGTGCTGGACTCGGGTTGCTGGCTTTCGGACCGCTATGCGTCAAGCTGGGACGAAAACGCGCCTTTGCCTGGATGCATATCGGAGCATTTATCATTGTTCCAATCACCTGTTACTTGCCACAGACCTACACTCAATTACTACTTGTGTTGCCTGTCTTTGGCTTCTTAACACTGGGCATTCACGCGGGCTATGCCATTTATTTTCCGGAATTGTTTCCGAATCATCTCCGGGCTACGGGAACTGGCTTTTGCTTCAACGGGGGGCGAATTCTTGCGGCTTCGGTTCTGATTTTCTCGGGGTGGGTCAAGTCAATGCCCGGAATGGATTTGCGGCTGGCAATCACATTACTTGGATTGCTTTTCCCGTTGGGGTTGATTGTAATTTATTTTCTCCCGGAAACAAAAAATCAACCTTTGCCGGAATAGCAGGATTACCACGCGCGTGTGCGTTTGAATGCATCGTGTATGCGAAAAGCCTCGGCTGCGACTGTGCCACTCTGTGATCCGCGCGCGGTAAATTGAAGCCGCATTAATTCAGCCAAAGGCGAGAAATCAGCATCTTGTCCGCGCTCCAATTGACTCTTATGGCAAGCGAGCATTTGGCTCTTAAGCGCGACATGGTGCGAAATATCAATGTAAAATCCCGGATTGAATCCGCTCATGTTCAAGGTATCCATCCACC
The DNA here is from genome assembly GCA_028293285.1 of Pedosphaera sp. Lineage (GTDB taxonomy): Bacteria > Verrucomicrobiota > Verrucomicrobiia > Limisphaerales > Pedosphaeraceae > Pedosphaera. The sequence continues at coordinate 13,552 of JAQGPC010000272.1, read as the reverse complement.
AAAGTGCTGGTGAACAGTCCATGGCAGACGAGCGGGTTTTTTGGCCTCGCGAAGCACAAGACCAGGAAGCTGCCTCAGCCAATCTTCCCGCTGCCCGATGATCGGGGTGATAGTCTTCCAAGTTATGAGCCAAGACCAGAGTTGGGCGGAACTGGCGATAGATTTCGACCAGCTTTAATCTGCGCGGAGAATCGTCTGAGAGTTCGCCGTCGGTGTTTTCGCCAAAGTAAAGTTGTGCACCCAGCAATTTGGTCGCGGTGATCATTTCTTTACGGCGAACGGCAGCCAGATTTGCAATGGGCTTCCTTGGCTGGCCCTTGTCACCACGACACATTACGCAGACTCCAATTGCTGCACCATCGCTTTTGGCGCGGGCGAGTGTTCCTGCACAAAGCAGTTCGGCATCGTCAGGGTGCGCCACCACCGCGAGAACTCTTTCATTCTGAAAATTAAGTTTCATGGTTTAGCGAAGTTGGATATTAGGCAGCGTGGCAACGTAATCGGCAACCGTGAGCATCGCGTCAGGATGAGTGCGGAAATAGGAGGCAGGACATTGCGGAGTTAATGGGCCATGGAGAACCCTTCGAACTACCGCGCTTTGCCAGGGGCGGTTGCAATAAAATCGCAATCGACGGGACGCGAGAATCTCCTTCATGCCGACCGTCACGGCCCGCCAGGGAATAATGGAGATTTCGCCGCCAACGGTGACGGAGTTGATGGTTCGCGTCTCGCGCGTCAGCGAGAGAACTCGTGTAGGCAAAGCGGCGAATTTCTCAATGGAATATTTCTCTCCTGATTCGGGTGGTTCGTTAAAGGCGATGTGTCCGTTAATACCAATGCCACCAAAAGTGACATCAACTCCACCTCGTGTATTGATAAGATTTTGGATGGCCTCGGGATCTTGAGGATTGGGAAACATACGGTTCTCGGACTTCGGAACGAGCGATGGATCAAGCAGATCATAAAATGCACGATTCATATATCCGCGAAAACTTAACGGATGATCAATGGGCACCCAGGCATCCTGTTCATCGAGATATTCATCCATGTTGATGAGCACCACGTCGCGGCAGGAGATTTTTTGCTCATTGATCATGCGAGCGAGGATGGGGAATTGATCCACCGGGCCGACGGGAACGATTATGGTGGCTTCGCGTCCCGCTTTTTTTGCGTCAATGATTTCCTTGAGCATTGTCTCGGCCAGATCCTGCGCGAGGGATGCCATGTCACCGAGCACGCGCACTTTGACGGATTGTCCCCTGCCCAACTCAGATCGTGCGATGGTTAAGTAGGAAGGGAGCAGTATAGTCCGGTCAGGTCGTGAGCTTATCCACCTTGCCAGTCATGAAGTCCTTGTTCTTATCACCCACCCAATACCGGTTACCAGCGATGCACCAGATAAAGTGCAACTCTTCTTCCTGACTGAATACCGGATGGTAGTTCAGTAATGGAATGGTTACTGCGTCCCCTTCTTTGACGGAACGCACAAAGCTTTTGGTCTCTTCGTCAGCGTAAACCTCCATGGAGCCACGGCCTTGGGTAAAAATGTAGATTTCTTCCTGGTCAGTGTGATTGTGCGGCGGCCAGGAGCGTTGTTGCGGACGAAACAGCGTGAAGCCGGCGATGAGTTTCTCCGCTGGTTCGCTTACATCGAACATCAAAAAAACATCCTTGCCCTTGAGGTGGCGGATGCGTTTCTCATCCTTGGAAAACTCCTTCCATTTGGCGTGGAACACCGGATGCGCTTTCTCCGCGGTAGCGCGACAGATTATAACTTTGCTTTCGCCATCCTGCTGCTCCAAACGGTAAGTCGCACCGCGCGGAATATAAAGCACATCGTAATGTTCCAGAGAGTAGCTCTTACCGTTTAGATCAACAGTAACGGCTCCCTTCCAACAAAAAAGCAATGCTTCTTCGGAAGGATGCGCCAGGATTCCGCTACAAATCGGCCCAGACAATTCGTAAACACCGTAGGTGAGAAATTCCAGATTGGAGGTGTGCGGGTTGGATTTTTCAACGTATCGGAATGAGCTTGCTTCGACGGGAAGAAAGCTCGCTGGTTTAACTGGATCCATAATGTGTTTAATTAAATAATAATTGTCAGGTCAGGCAATTCCCAAGGAAATATGTTTTGTCTCAAGAAAAGCGTCCATGCCTTCAATGCCAAGTTCGCGGCCCCAACCACTTTGTTTCATTCCACCGAAGGGCGCCTGTGTTGCGGTGGGGACGCCATCGTTGATACCGATAATGCCAGCTTCGAGTGCCTCCATCAAACGAAACGTGCGTCCAAGATCATTGGTAAAGGCATAAGCGCTTAGTCCAAAATCCGAAGCGTTAGCGAGTTCGATGGCTTCAGCTTCGGTATCGAATGGACAAATCGCAGCGACAGGCGCGAACGTTTCTTCACGCATGCAGAGACCATCGGTGGGAACGTCTGCCAGCACGGTCGGCTCAAAGAAGCATCCTCTGCCCTTCGCGCGCTGCCCGCCGCACAACACCCTCGCACCGCGCTTAACGGCATCCTCTACATGTTGAACTGCCTTGGTAACGGCATCCTCATCAATCAATGCTCCAATTTCGACATTCGGTTCCAAACCATCGCCGAGCTTGAGGGCTTTGGCCTTGGCTACAAAAGCATCCAGGAATTTCTGATATATGGAACGTTGAACATAGATACGATTGGCCGCAATGCATGATTGACCGGTGTTGCGGAATTTCGCCAGTATCGCGCCTTCCACAGCGCGATTCAAATCAACATCTTCGAACACAAGCACCGGGGCGAGCCCACCCAATTCAAGCGAGAGCGGTTTCACTTGTTCGGCAGCACCGCGAATCAAGTGTTTTCCTACTTCCGTGGAGCCGGTAAAACTAATTTTGCGGCAAAGAGGGTTTTGCAAAAACTCTTCGCCGATTTCGGAAGCCGAACCGACTACTAATTGAAAAACTCCTTTGGGCAACTTGGCAGCATCGACACACTCTGCAAAAGCAGCAGCGCATAGTGGAGTTTGCCTTGCGGGCTTCAAGACAACGGTGCAACCAGCGGCTAAAGCAGGAGCGATTTTACGGACTGCCAACACGAGCGGAAAATTCCAGGGGCTAATGGCTCCGACGACGCCAATGGGGGTCTTGATAACCATATGGCGTTTACCGTCCACTTGATTTGGAATGATGCGTCCATACGCGCGCCGGGCTTCTTCTGCGAACCAGCGCAAATGATCCACGGACATGGCTACTTCGCCCAGGCTCTGCGCCAGTGGCTTGCCATTTTCCATGGTGATGAGGCGGGCGATTTCATCACGGCGACGTTCCAATTCGGCAGCAATCTTTTGAATAAAATCGCCACGCGCCTTGCCAGTCAGCTTTCGCCATTCCTTGAATGCAGCGTGGGCGTCCTTCAGCGCTTGTCCAACCCGTGTCCGATCAATTGTGGAAATGCGCGCGAACGATTCACCAGTAGCGGGGTTAACAACGACTATGGTTGGCTCAGAGCTTACAAACTCACCATTCAAATAAAGCGAATACGTTTTCATTTCTACAATTATTCTCGCGCCCTTAATGAATTTCGACAATGCCTTTGCTTTTGATCGATTCCTCGGCGGCAATTGCCAGTAATGTCCCGTCAATACAATCTCGCACGGTGGTCAGCGGACGTTTTTTTTCACGAATGGCCTGGATAAAGGCTTCGTGAATTTCATCGAAGCCCAAGTGGTTCCCCCACCCTTCGCCTTTTTTTGCGGCGACGTCATAAACAATGGGTTCCTTCTTTTCCGCATTGCGTTTCCAGACGAGCAATTGAATTTTAGAAATGCGGGTTTGAATTATCCCTTTGTCGCCGATAATTCCCATCTCCAAATCTTCTCCCTGCAAATCCGGCGCGAACATACAAAGCTGTAGTGTTCCACGCACATTGTTTTCATATTCAAAACTGACGGTGGCGTGGTCCAACACCTGATAATCGCCACCGATTACTTTTCCCACCGCGTTGCCACCGAAGGCACAAACCCTTTTCGGACGCGAGCCGACCCACCAATTCATCAAATCAAAATGGTGACAATTTTTGTCCACCAAAGCGCCGCCGGACTTGCGTGAATCTTGAATCCAATCCTGCGATTTCTTTGAAAATGGACCTCGAAACTCCCGGCACCAGACCATTTGCGGTTTGCCGATCTCACCGGCGTCAACCAACTCTTTGACTTTTTGGAAATAAGCCGAATAGCGCAATTCGTGTCCGATCATCAGAACCTGATCCGTCTTGTCCGCCACGTCGAGCAATTGCAGGCATTCCTCGCGGTTGATGCCAACGGCCTTCTCAAGAAAGAGATGTTTCCTTGCCTTTAGGATTTCCAAGGCCAAGGGCACATGAGTGAAGTTCGGCGTGGAAACGAAGATGGCATCCAATTCGGAATGAATCAGTTCCTTTTCGTCGTGGTAAACACGGATACCAGGGGCGACTGCGAGCACCTTTTGGATATTGGCATCATTGTTTGAGCAAATCGCCACGACCTCGGCATGTTCGGCGCACCTCTCGTGAATGGATTTCACGTGGCTCAAGCCCATGGCACCCACGCCGATAAATCCGATTCGTAATCTCATGAGTTTACCCACACCGCGAATTGACCAATTGCTGGTTAAGCTTGTTGCTGTGTTTTGGCCCAATCCTTCAGGAAAATCTCCACACCCAAATCCGTCAATGGATGATTATAGAGTTGTTCCAGCACATCGTAACTCATTGTGCAAACATCCGAGCCGATCAATCCGGCTTCGAGCACATGCAGGGGATGGCGCACGGCCGCAGTCAAAATCTGTGTCTTGTATCCGTAGTTGGTATAAATGGTTTTAATCTGTCGCACCACGTCCATGCCGATGTGTCCGACAGCGTCGAGTCGCCCGACGAACGGACTAATATAGGTTGCCCCGCACTTGGCGGCGAGCAATGCCTGCAATGGCGAAAATGTAACGGTCACGTTGGTCTTGATGCCTTCTGAGGAAAGCTGCTTCACCGCCTTCAAGCCTTCTTTGAGAATCGGCACTTTCACCACGACATTCTTGTGGAGCTTGGCCAGTGCGCGGCCTTCCTTCACAATCTCCTTAGCATTGAGCGAGATGGTTTCCAGGCTGATTGGACCGTCTACAATTTTGCAAATCTCCTTATAGACTTCGAGCGGCTTGCGGCCGGTTTTTGCAATGTGGCTTGGATTCGTGGTGACGCCATCAATGATGCCCCAGCTCCAGGCTTCCTTGATTTGGCCTACATCAGCGGTATCAATAAAAATTTTCATAAATTATTTTTCGCGGTAACGGCCTAGGCTTTCAAGCCGGATTAAAAATGTCAAAACACAATCTGCTAATCTGAAATGAGTTGAGCAAGGTAGTTAACTATTATTAATGCAAAAAATGCCAGCGAGACTTGACATCACCTGACAGGCAGCTTCAATGGCCGGATGAATTTTGTCACACATCTTGAATGCGCCAACTGCGGTCAGCGTTATGACGCTGCGCTGATTCATAATCTTTGCACGGCCTGCCAGCGTCCGCTCTGGGTTCGCTACGACCTCGACGCACTCAAAAAGCAGTTCACTAAAAAGACGCTGTTTGGTCGTCCGCCGACTCTATGGCGTTACATGGAGATGCTGCCCATCAAGGACGCAAAAAATATTGTTTCACTTACCGAAACCATTTCGCCCATTCTTGAAACGAAGCGTCTGGGCGCGGAATTCGGCGTTACTAATTTGTTTGTAAAGGATGAGAGCCGGTTGCCAACGGGGAGTTTTAAATCTCGCGGCATGACCATGGCCATCTCCAAGGCGAATGAATTTGGCATCAAGAAAGTCGCCGTACCCACTGCGGGCAACGCGGGCGGAGCGATGGCGGCCTACGCGGCGCGAGCGGGGATGGAAGCTTATGTTTTTATGCCGGATGACACACCGGCGATTAACAAGAAGGAATGCTATCTGGCGGGTGCCAAAACGTTTCTTGTTAATGGATTGATCACGGATTGCGGACGTATCGTTGGCGAAGGGAAGAAGATCAAGAATTGGTTCGATGTCTCCACGCTCAAGGAGCCGTATCGTATTGAAGGCAAAAAGACGATGGGTTTGGAACTCGCGGAACAGTTCGATTGGGAATTGCCCGACGTAATTCTTTATCCCACCGGTGGCGGAACGGGATTGATCGGCATGTGGAAGGCGTTTGCGGAGTTGGAAGCGATGGGTTGGTTAAACTCCTCGAAGAAGCCGAAAATGATTTCGTGCCAGAGCGAAGGTTGCGCGCCCATCTCCACCGCGTTTGAGAAGGGAGAACGATTTGCCACGAAGTTTGAAAATGCTTCGACCATTGCGAGCGGTATTCGCGTGCCGGCAGCGGTGGGCGATTTCATGATCCTTGATGCTGTGCGTCAAAGCGGCGGCGTGGCTATCGCGACTCCGGAAGCGGATATTCCCAAGTGGATGCAACTTGCCGCGTCGAAGGAAGGTATTGCACTTTGTCCCGAAACGGCGGTGTGTCTGGGAGCGTTGGAAGTTCTGCTCAAGCGTGGAACGATTAAGTCCACCGATAAGATTTTAATCTTTAACACCGGGGCTTCGCAGAAATATCCGGAAGCGGTCAACGAACATTTGCCGAGCATTGATATTACCAAGCCGATTGATTGGGCTAGTATTTAACCAGCCGACGTTTCAAAAAAGTAAAGCGGAACGACGTTATTCACCAACACGTCGTTCCGCTGCGCCCTACTAAATCTATTACGTTAAATCTTCGTTCCGCCTCTTAGCGTCATCACCAGACCAGCTATGGCGGCGACCACGCCACCGACAATCATCCAGACGGCGTTATTCGTGGGTGAACCCGTGAACGTGCGGGAGACGTCTGAGCTGAAGGAGTGCGAAGCTTGTAATCCGAAGATTAACAAGACTATTCCGCCGACCAATAATGCCAATCCAATTGCTCTATTCATGGTTCCTTTCGATTTGCTTCGACCCTAATGCACGTTGTCCAATGGGGCCATGGGGTCTTTCACCCGAAAGCCCGTAGCACTTGTGCTACTGCATATTAGGTCTTGATCGTGCTGATTCAGCTCATCAACCCAGAATTCTTGACCCTGCCCCCGCCCTGCCACATTCTAACGTTTTAGATCTCGTAATTGTTATGGCTTTAAGTGAACAAATTTTAGTTGAGCTGCGGCGATTGGTTGGACGTGAAAACGTTTTGACCGAGCCGGAAGATCTTATTCCCTACTCGTTCGATGGCACGGCGGCCATGCAGCAAATGCCCGGGTGCGTGGTCTTCGCAACTTCCACGCAGCAGATAGCGGACATCCTGAAACTGGCGAACCGGACGAAGACGGCGGTCATCACACGCGGATCAGGCACGGGGCTTAGCGGGGGCAGTTTGCCGAATAAGGATTGCATCATCCTTTGCACGGTGAGGATGGATAAAATTTTGGAACTGGATCCGGCGAATCTTACAATGTTGGTTGAACCCGGAGTCATAACTTTAACCATTGCTGATGCAGCAATTGCCGCCGGGCTATTTTATCCGCCAGATCCGGGCTCGATGAAAATTTCCACGATTGGCGGAAATGTCGCTGAGAACTCGGGTGGCCTGCGCGGATTGAAATACGGTGTTACGCGCAATTATGTCATGGGCATGGAAGTTGTGTTGCCGGATGGCGAAGTCATGTGGATGGGCAACAAATGCGTGAAAGATGTGGCAGGTTATTCGCTGAAAGACTTGTTTGTGGGCTCGGAGGGAACGCTGGGGATTATTACCAAAGTTTTATTGCGCTTGATTCCCAAGCCGGTAGCGAAGAAGACCATGGTCGCCACGTTCTCACGGATGGACCAGGCTGCGGAAGCGGTTTCGGCGATTATTGCCGCGCAGATTATTCCCTGCACGCTGGAGTTTTTGGATCGGATGACGATTCACTGTGTGGAGGATTACGCAAAGATCGGTCTGCCGCTGGATTGCGAAGCCTTGCTATTGATGGAGACCGATGGTCATCCGGCTGTCGTCGCGGAAGAAGCGGCGCAGATGGAGCAATGTTGCCGCAAATGTGGTTGTATGGAGGTCCGGGTTGCCAAAGACGAGGCCGAAGCAACCAAACTCGCCAGTGCCCGGCGTTCGGCTTTCTCTGCGTTGGCGCGTGTGTCGCCGACGACCATTTTAGAAGACGCCACGGTGCCGCGTAGCGAGTTGGCGCGGATGATACGATTTGTGGAAGCCATCGCCAAAAAATATAATCTGCGCGTGGGCACTTTTGGTCATATGGGCGATGGCAATCTTCATCCCACTTTCCTGACTGACGAGCGAAACAAAGAAGAAATGCATCGCGTGGAAGAAGCGTTCAAGGAAATTTTTGATGAAGCCGTTCGTTTAGGCGGCACCATTACTGGTGAGCATGGAGTGGGATTGGCGAAGAAATCGTTTCTTCCGAAATTCTTGGGCGATGCCCAAATGCGCGTTTTGCGTGAACTTCGCAAGACACTTGATCCGAATGGCATTTTGAATCCGGGCAAGATGTTTGATTAGGACTTTCTCCAAAATTAATAACTACGTCAGCGTCGGCTTCGATCAATTTTTTTGCCGAAGGAGCAATGAAGCTATCCGGCGCATTCGCCGCTCCCACCAACCACGGTCATCACCTCATTCCACGAGCGGGAATGGTGATGACGTAATCAAGCCGAAACTCGCCACGGCCTTGGAGCGCGGACTTCAGTCCGCTTCAATTCAAGAACGTTTGAGAGCGGTGGAATGGTTAACAAACGTGAGAGAGTTCTCGCATTCAAACGGCGTGAACGCCGCGCTCCGACAGCGCAATAAAAAATTGGCCGCTCACGATAATTTCCATGCCGTGAAAAACGTGCTATGGATCACGCCTCATCACGGGTAACTTAAACGGTAATAGCGTTGCGGCAGTGCTGGCGCGTTGGTATCGGTGAAGAGATAACGCGGGGTGGCTGGGCCGAGCGGTAACCAGTCCACCAGGTTAGTGCTGTATTGCACGGTGTAGGCACCGGAGGCAGGGTTATCCAGAGCAAAGCTCACGTTCGTGCCGCCCAAGCCACTCACATTGGTCATATAGAGCCATGGACTGTTGGTCACGTAATTGCCATAGACCGCATCCAGTTCGGCCTGGCTTACAAATCCGTCGCCATTCAGGTCGCCGGCAAGGCCACCGCCGGGGGGGCTGAGGGTGCCGAGGATGAAAGTTTGATCGGGCGAGGTCGTGGTGCCGAGGCTGTTTGCCGCCACTATGCGCCAGTGGTAGGTAAAACCGGCGCTGAAAGAAACGATTGCCGTGAGGTTGGTTTCCACAATGCTGGCGGACAGACTTGGGAACGGGTTGGTCGCGGCATAGGCGGTGGTCAGGCCATACTCGATATAACTGGTCGTTGTGCTGCCATTCGGATCGACGAGCGCCGAGAGTTGGATCGAACGCAGGCCAGTGGCGGCATTGGTGTTGAGGAGGGTGGCAACCAACGGGATTATCGTTGGCGCGGCCATGCTCGTCGTAAGGGTTTGATCCGAGCCTGGCATGCTGCCCCCGCTGTCATTGTTGGCCACGATCCGGAAATGATAGAGCGTGGCGGGCGACAAACTGCTGACGAGATTGGACACGGCGAGAGTTATATTCGTGATCGCGAGGTTGTTCGTCGCGCTAGACAATCCGTAATTCGTGGTCGTGCCATATTCGAAATATGCCGCAATTACTGATCCGTTGGGATTGACCGTGGCGTTGAGCGTGGCGCTGGTGGCGCTCACCCCGGTGGCAGCCAGGGTCGTCACCGTTGGATCGGTCGCGCCCGTGGTGAATGACAACTCCGCGCCCGTGGCACGACCCACGCTGTTGCTGGCGGCGATTTGGAAATAATAGGTCGTTGCCGGTTGCAAGCCGGTGATGACGTAAGAAACAGCCACATCCGCGTTGGTCGCCGCCACATTGATCGACGGGCTAAAATTCGCAGCAGTCGAGACCATTGAGAAAGCATCCAGCAGCACGGTGGTGTCCACAGGAGTGGAATTCCGCAGGGCCAATGCCGCCGTGCTATTGGTGGCGATGAAAACGGCTGAGTTGGTGTAATACGTATTCGTGCCACCGACCGCCGGACTCGAGGTGAAGGGCACAAAACTTCCGCCATTCAGCGACCAGGTGGAATTGGTTGCCGCGAGGCCCGTCCGACAATTGGCGCGAAAGCTGACCAGATACGATTTATCCACGATCAGATTCGAGATCGTGGTGGAAAGGGTATTCGTGTCCGCATTGCTTTGAATGAAGGCGACGTTCGCTCCATCCGGGGTGGCACCATTATCCGCAAAGGGACTGCCGTTGGCAGGGTTGAGACCAATCCGGGTCGTTTTGGAGATAGTCCAGCCGGTGATAATGGTGCCGTTGCCGCTGGCGTAGCCGGGGGAAACGGTGTAGTGGTTCGTTTCGAAACTGGGATTCGCGATCGTCCCGCCGGGGTAATTCGTCTCCAGGCTGTATTGGAAATAGGCCATGGTCGGGGCGTTGCCTGGATTGACCATGCCGTTGAGCGTGACACTCGTGGCGTTGATTCCAGTGGCAGCCAACGTGGTCACCTTCGGGGCAGCCAAACTCGTCGTGAACGTCAGATCCTGGCCCAACGCACTGCCAGCACTGTTAATCGCGACGCTGCGGAAATGATACAGCGTGCCGGGCAATAAATTGCTGACGAGATTGGATACGGCGAAACTTGTGTTCGTGGCCGCCAGGTTATTGGTCGCGCTGAAGGTGCCGTAGTTGGTGTCTGTGCCATATTGGAAATACGCCGCCGTTGCCAGACCGTTGGGATTGATTGTGCTCCTGAGCGTGGCGTTAGTGGCGCCGATTCCGGTGGCAGCCACCGTAGTCACGGTGGGAGCGGCTCCGAGCGTTGTAAACGTCTGGTCCGAGCCAGACGCACTACCCGCACTGTTGACGGCCACTACCTGAAAATGAAACAGCGAGCCGGGTGGTAAATTACTGATGAGAGTGGATACGGCGAGGGTGGAACTCGTGGCGGTCAGGTTGTTGGTCGCGCTGAATGATCCGTAACCAGTCGTCGGACCATATTTAAAATACGCCGTGGTCGACCCACTGCCCGGGTTAACCGTGGCATTGAGCGTGGCGTTGGAGGGGCTGACGGCCGTGGCCGCCAACGTGGTGACGACGGGAACCAGTGGCGCAGTCGTGAATGTCAGGTCCGAGCCCAACGCGCTGCCGGAACTGTTAATGGCCACGATCCGGAAATGATAGAGCGTGCCGGGCGACAAACTGCTGATGAGATTGGCTGAGCCGAGGGCGGTGTTCGTGGCTATCAAGCTGTTCGTCGCGGTGGACAAGCCATAACCTGTGGTCAGACCAAATTCGAAATACGCCGCCGTTGTGAGTCCGTTGGGATTAACGGTGCTGTTGAGTGTGGCGCTGGCAGAGGTGATTCCGGTGGCCGCCAAAGTGGTCGCCGTCGGAGCGGCAGCGCCCGTCGTGAAGGTCAGATCTGAACCAATCACCAAGCCGATACTGCTGGAGGCCACGATTCGGAAGTGATAGGTAGTGGCGGGTTGGAGGTTCGCGATGGAGTTGACCACCGCCAGGTTCACGTTGGTCGTGGGCAAGGCGTTGGTGCTGCTGTAACTCCCGTAGTTGGTGGTCGTGCCGTATTGGAAAAAGACGGTGGCCGCCACGCTGTTGGGATTGATTGTGCCGTTGAGCGTGGCCGTGGTGCTGGTCACATTTGCCGCTGCCAGGGTGGAAACATTTGGCACGGTCATTTCCACCGCCCCGATATCCGGAGCCGCCCCCATGACACGCACAAGACCACGCTGATCTGTGGTGAACGTGGTCGACGCTCCGGCATCAAATGCGGGCGAGCCAGCCAATAGCACCATAGTGGGAGTGGGGCCGCCGTTATTCCCGAGACCGGACAGCAGCGGGTTGCCACTGGTGAGATTGTTCCCGGTTGATGTGAAGGAACCAACAATATTATCCGGCGTGTTGCCCGCGACAATGGAATTAAAGAGCGTCAGCGTGCTGCTTTGATAGATACCTCCGGCCGTCGCGCTCCCGACACCGCCGGTGTTGCCCGGGCTGCCATTGCTGCCCCCGAAACCGCCGTGGTTGCCGCCAGGTCCGCCACTGCCACCATTGCCACCACTGGAGGTGTTCGCGGACAATGTGCATTGGTTTACCGCCAGAATGCCCGCGTTGTAGATCGCACCACCAGTACCCGTGCCGCCCGTTCCTCCGTCGCCCCCTCTTCCGCCATTATTGCTGGAAAAACCAGCAGCATTGAAACCAGTGCCCCCTCTTCCGCCAGTGCCACCTTTGGCCAGGTTCCCGGCCAGGGTGCATTGGTTTAACGTCAGCGTGCCTGCGTTGTAGAGTGCGCCACCGAAACTGGTTCCACCGGTGCCGCCGGTCGCACTCGTACCTCCCACGCCTCCGGCGACGCCAATCACTGAATTCCCAGCCAGGGTGCAACGATTCAATGTGAGGATACCGGAGTTGTAGATGCCGCCGCCACTCGTCACGCCGCCGCCATTGGTCAGCGTGAGTGCGGTCAATACCACCGTGGCGCTGCTGTCCACCTGGAATAAGCGACCGCCGCCATTGCCATTGATCTGCAGGCCTCCGGGCAGGGCTGCCGCACTGATGGTCAGATTGTTGGTCAAGAGCAGTTGACCGCTGGTGAGCAGAATGGGCGAGTTCGAAAGACCGGCGTCAAAGAAAATTGTATCGTCGGGAATGGAATCCAAAATGGCTTGGCGTAGCGTGCCGGGGCCGCTGTCTCCGGCATTGGTGATGTTCATCACCATCGGAAGCCTCACCGTCGTGAAGGTCTGGTCCGCACCCGCTGTGCTGCCGGCGATGTTGCTGGCCACCAGTTGGAAATGATACAGCGTGGCGGGTGATAAATTGCTGACGAGATTGAATATGGTAAGGAAGTTATTCTCGGCGGCCAAAATGTTCGTCGTACTGAAACTGCCGTAGTTGGTATCCGTGCCGTAACGGAAATACGCCGTGGTCGCACTCCCGCTCGGGTTGACCGTGCCGCTGAACGCGGCGCTATTTGTTGTAATCGCGGAGGCTGGGAGAGTAGTTATAATCGGAACGGCCAGACTGGTCGTGAACGTCAGGTCCGCACCGGTGACAGTACCCGCGCTGTTGTTGGCCACGACATGGAAATAATATTTGGCCCCCGGTAGCAACCCGGTGACGAAGTTGGATACGGCGAGGTCCGTGGTCGCCGCCGCCAGAATGTTGGTTGCGCTAAAGCTCCCATAGGGAATCGAGAGAATCGAGAAAGCATCCAGCAGCACTGTCGTGTCCCCGGAGCTGAAATTCTGCAGGACCAGCGCAGCGGTGCTGGCCGTGGCGGTGAAAGTGGCCGAGTTGGTGTAATACGCATTCGTGCCACCAACCGACGGGCTCGCTGTGAAAGGCGCAAAGCTTCCGCCATTCAGCGACCAGGTGGAAGTGAACGGGCCGAAGCCCGAACGACAATTGGCGCGAAAGCTGACCTGATACGTTTTACCGACAACCAGATTGGAGATG
>JAQGPC010000269.1 GCA_028293285.1 Pedosphaera sp. | reverse complement strand
CTACATCAGCCATAATTAATTAATCCAATTTAAAATTTCTAACTCATGCCGCTTTGATAGCAACGACAAAGGACGCTGCCGACAACAACGAGGATTGGATTGTGAATTGAACTATTTGTTCATCCAGCCTCGCCGAGAGGAACATAGGATGAATTCTACGCGGTTGCAAACGAGTGTTAACGCGATGAAGCGATTCAGAGGCTTTGCAATGATCCAACTTCACGTCATACTCGAAGTCGAATGCATGCTCATTTGATAGCGGTGAAAAGGAGGAGGGAGTGAAAGTCTCGATCATTATACCTGCTTTTAATGAGGAAAAGTTGATGGGCGAGACCTTGGGACGGGTTCGAGCCGCCATGAGCGCCTTCGCGGAAAATAATTGGGAGAGTGAACTGATTGTTTGTGATAATAATTCCACGGATCGAACAAGCGAATTGGCGCGTGGGGCAGGGGCACAAGTGGTGTTCGAGCCGGTGAACCAGATTGGCCGGGCACGCAATGCGGGGGCAAAGGCTGCGTCAGGCGATTGGTTGATTTTTATAGATGCCGATTCGTATCCGAGCCGGGAATTGTTTGCGGAGGTGACGAGGACGATTCAGACAGGCAAAGTTCTGGCAGGGGGATGCACGGTGGTATTGGATACTTCGCATTTCTTTGCGTCGCGAGTGGCGGGGCTTTGGAATTGCATCAGCCGGGTGGGAAAATATATGGCCGGGTCATTTATTTTTTGTGAGACGAAGGTTTTCCGGGAAATTGGCGGTTTCGATGAGCGGCTTTATGCCAGTGAGGAAATTGACCTGAGCACGCGGTTGAAGCGTTTGGGGAAGAAAACGGGAAGGAAGGTTGTCATCCTGCATCGGCATCCGCTGGTGACCTCAGCGCGGAAGATGCATCTTTACTCACGACGCGAGCATGTGCGTTTTCTGCTTAAGACCATGATGAACTGGAGAAGAACGCTGAGTGATCGCGATGCGTGTCACACTTGGTATGATGGACGGCGATGACGGAAGCCCCTGGGTGGTTTCGCTATTTACGGAAGATAGTCGGGTAGTTGAGCGTTTTTAGCAAATCGCTCGCAACCTGCTCAAAGCGGTGTTGCTCTTCAAAACTCATTTCCTGTTTCCAACGATTAATTCTTGAATGGTCAGGCTGCCGCTGGTTAGCAGTTGGGCTCGGCGGCGATCTTCCTTGGAGGCGATAATGCTGCCGTCGGGAGCAAGCCGGTCCTCGTGTTCCGAAATGCGTTGGTGCGCGGTCAGGTAATAATCATGCATGCCCGTTTCATAGGGCAAATCGATAAATTGACAGATTCGTTCAAGCACAGATTCCGGGTGGAGCACCAGTTCTTCGTACCGCACTTCCATGTAATGCGGACACTGCTTTGCCAATGAACGCGTGATCTCGATACGCCGAAGCCAATCGGTGGCGATGTCCTCCATGGTTTTCCCGGGAGAAAACCAAAGTTTCCTTACCGAAAGAGCGACGTCACGACCATCGCGAATTAGATGAATGAACCGGCTTCAGGAAGGATGGAACGGATTACGTCGAGGGAGAGGCAGTAGTTTGGGGTTTTCTCGCCCCAACGTGATTTGTTGAATCGTTGGGCGTAAAGCTTATAAAAACAGCGCACGCCATCCGGAATAGTAAAAGGATGGATATTTTCCAATGCCTGACTGAAATCGGTTGGGGACAAATGGAAATCCGGCCAGCTTGGGAATCCCAAAACGAATTTGAGAAAGCTTTCTCCATAACAAGTTATTTACCGCGAATCGCCCGGAAAACCCGACGCAAATAAGGCTTCTTTTTTTGAGGGGCCGCCTCCACGGCGGGGATAATAGATGCCCGGGGAATTTCTCCGTTGAGCACCTTCTTCAGCATCGGGCTGAGCGATTGCAGGTAAGCGCCTGCGGCTTGCATTTCTACAAGGGGATCGGGTCGGGGCAGTTGTTTATACTCGGCAATGACCTCTTCGTAGAGGTTGACAAGTTGATCCACGGTCTTCTCAAGATCAGCCTGCTGGCGAATGATTCGGCAAACCTCGGCGGATTCAGCAGAGCTATATTGCTCAATTTGTGCAGCCAGATTGTCGACGGTGAGAGGCGTGCGCAAAGTTCGAATGCCGAAATTCAGACGGCGAAGTTTGTCAAAATTCTCGATTGAAACCATGGGGCCACAATGACCGACATCACACACAATCAAGGCATTTCCTACAGCCATGGCTTCCAATGCAGATCTGCCTTTGGCAAAAACGAGATCGTATTGCGGCAGGAATGTTTCCGGTTCATCGGTAGTGTTGCCAACGGAAATTCCTATGACATCGACTTGAATTTGAAAGCGCGCGCATGCTTCACGAACGGTTTTGACATAGTCTTCATGGGCGTAATTGCTGAAGATGAGAGCGCGTTGTGGCTTGGGAGGCAGCGGCGCGCGAGGTTGAAAACGTTTCAGGTCCACAAAGTTGAACATGACGCGGACTTTTTCCTCGGGAATGCGTTGTTCATAAATGACGCGATCCAAAGTAGTATGGTCCACGGTCACGTAGCGTAGAATCCGGGGAAAGATTGGCGGAATTTCCTGCCAGGGCAACCAGCCATGACAGACATAAACAGCCGGGACACCGGGCAGGGAAAGTAAGGCGGTCATGGCATCCAAGTGATGCTGGCCATGAATGAGGTCGGGACGAAAGGGGAGATTGGAAAGATCGTCGATGACAGGAACGGTGGCGTTGCGGAGTTCGGTGGCGACGTCGCCCAGCTTGGTGCTGTACGCGATCAATGTATGTCCGCGATTTTGCAGGCTGAGGGCAATATCCCGCACATAGAGTTCGCTGCCAGCCCGGTCAGCCAGCGTATTATTGGTAATGAGTATTCGCACGAATGGTCAGGATTGATTTTGTTCGACGTAGTCCCACATAGCTTGCGCCAAAGGCAGCAGGTGTTCGCGCAGGCGGATCACGTATTGGTAATGGCCCACGGTTTTTTGTTTTTCGCCGTGGATTTCGTAATAGGGAAATTCATTTTCAGCGGGTTGCAGGCCGATGCGATTGGGAACCGGACGCAACCATTCGGTTGAGAAGGCGGTTTTGCCAAATTGTTGCATCGCGCCATTTACCTCGTGCAACAATTCTGGATATCCCTGGGCTGCCGCCAGTTTGCGTTCAATGGCGGCATCACCGAGAGAAATTTTGATGGCGTTGTCGCGCAATTCAATGGGGCATTCATCAGGGCGTCCAGTAAGTAAGAAATCATAATTGCCGATTGGGCGTTTACTCCGGCGTTGTGCCAATTCCACGGCCGCACCGATTAAATAGCGGCAGAGGTCGTGGGAGGTGTTGTAACCTTCCAGCGCATCGCCGACGACATAATTGATTTCGGAGGTAACCAGGGCATTGGCGAGTTCCTCCACCAGCGATAGAATGACCTGCTGCTGGCTTTTCAACATGATCGTGTAAATAGCGGCATCGGGGAAGCGTCCATAGATTGAACCGCTAGTCGCCCCTGCTTGCTGCAATATCTTCGACGTGGAAGCCAGGCGGGATTGGGTCGTCCGGCCAGATCCGTCGGTGAGCACAAACACGACCGGCTTGGCTTGCTCCAGCCAATGGTGAACCCGCAGTTCGTGACCAGGATGAGCAATGACCAAGGCAGCCCGCTTGGAGCCCGCTGCAAAATTAGCGCATTCCATGGCGCCGAATTTAAGCAAGTGCGTTCACCCGGCAAAGAAAAATCTATATGGCAGATCAAACTGGTCTGGGCGACAATTCCACCAATGAAACGGGTTTCAAGGTGGAGCGTGCCATGGCATCGGCAGGGCCATGGACATTGGCCGCCACGCTGGGCGCGAATGTCACCTGTTACACCAACGGCAGTTTGACAGCATCCACGTTTTATTATTATCGAGTCTATGCGTATCACACGACTCTGGATAATTTCGGTTATTCAAATATCAGAAGTGCCACGACTGGAAATAGCGCGCCAGTGTTGGGAGCGATCAGAGATAAAACTGTCGCGGAAGGAAAATTGCTGACATTTAATGCCACAGCCACGGATGCAGGTTTGCGGGAGAGGTTTATTCAAGGGTTGAAAGAAGGCTTGAAACCCATCCGTACAAACGAAAACGGCGTTTGCGCGGGGCAAACGCCGGGTGGAAAATAGGACCGCTTACTTGACTTTATTCAAGCGCAGGGCCAGGCGGGACTTCTTGCGGCTGGCGCGGGACTTATGCACGATGCCGGTCTTCGCCGCCTTATCCAATGCGGAGGTGAAGGCCTGCAATGCCTTGGTGGCATCGTCCTTCTTGCCGGCGCCGACGAGGGCCACGTAGTTCTTCTCGAGCGTGCCTAAACGGGTTTTGACACTGCGGTTGTGGAGTTGCTTGCGGGCACTGCTCCGCATGCGCTTTTCAGCAGACTTGGTATTCGCCATATAAAATAATCACTCAATTAACAATTCAGAGCCGGTAACCGTAGCTTAACCACACATAATGTCAACGGCTTGTTATGGGCTATTTGCTCCTCAATATAACGATGAATATTTCTATTTTAAACCCTTAGCGAGCTGCGGAACGCCCTGGCACTGTAGTAAGACTGCGCACCGTTGTGGCCCGTGAAGACGCGGCCGTAGCGGCGATCACAGTAGAGCGCGCCGCCGAGTTCCCGGATATCGGCAGGTGTTTTCACCCAACTCGACGTCTTCTTATCGAAATCTCCAAGCTTTTGCAGCCCTTGATATTCTTCTTCCGTCAACAGCTCAATGCCCATGGCCGCGGCCATATCCATCGCGGTATTTGACGGTTTATGTTCCTTCCTCGATTCCAATCCTTCCCGGTCATAACAAACACTGGTGCGGCCTTTGGGAGTTTCCGCTGAACAATCATAAAAAACGTATTCCCCCGACTTTTTATCCTGTCCCACCACATCCGGTTCCCCGCCGGTTCTTTCCATTTCATGGAGCGACCACAACTTTCCGGCATTCGCTTCCAGCTTTGCTTTTACCTTGGCCCATGCCAGACCTTGATGGCGGTTCATGTTTTTCTCAAAACGAACCTTCAACACCCCGAGCAGATCTTCACGTTGTGCCGGTGACAATTCCATTTTTGTTCGAACACTTTTCATACAAGTTTCCTTTTTCTCCGCTGTTCTTTCTTCTCATAGGCAACCCGGAGATACGCTCCGACAAACAGGAGCGGCTGCGTGATCCAGAGGCAGTGCGACTGCCAAAGACTATACTGAAATACCGAGGCGGACACTTCGGTATAACGGCTATGATTGCCCAGGTAGTATCTGCCATCTTCGATCTTGCCATTACCGGCATGGCCGCCCATCACCATACTGAAGATGATAAACGAGAAAAGGTTTATCCCCCCAACCAGCACCAGGAGAGATGCGAAAGCTTTCATATACGCGGTTCGGAATCGTCCTTTTTTCCCTTAAACAAACGTCTCAGCAGCATACTCGCAAACCCAAATGTAAGAGTTGCAACCAGGTAGCCGATGTCCACCGCCAGCGGTATCCAGGCGAGTTTCTGCACCTGCGGCAGCGGACAAACACTTAGCCCCAGGAACGCCAACCCTCCGCCAACCAGCGGGATTTGAGAGCTGTGCTTGCGCCGCGCATACCACATATACACCATCGTGAAATTCATGAGCATGATCCAGCACCCCAGCAATCCAAACAAGACCGACAGCGCCCACCGAAATAAAGTGTAAGTGTCCATGGTGCCAGTGGCCATCTATTGAAGCATGGGATTCCTTTTGGTTTCCCTCACCGCGACATGGAGCTCAACATCTCATCGATCTTATCTGCGATGGCCTGCACCTGCGCCTGTGCGGGCGGATTGGACACCGTCGTATTCAGCGGAGCGATGCTGTTGGGCGCGTACGCGGTTTGCGGGATTTCCTCCTCCAACGCATTCAACTGATTGCGTAACCCGGCGGAACTCACCGGAGAATTATTCGCCGGTTTAGTGGGATCAAATGTGGACATGAACTGGAATTCCTTTCGTGGCCGCAACTAAACACAACCATCCCCCACCTGTCACTTCATTTCTGCCGTGCCTTACAGAAAAACTTTACTGCGGTTTGCTGCAATCTTTGATTAAATGGCTCGGTCTTAATCAAGAAACTGAATGCTCTCAACCAAGACCCTCTGCCCGCTCTGAAAGCGTGAACAATCCGTTCGCGCCCGCAAGCGAAAGCTCAGCAAATCAAAACGGGGTGAACCATCCGAATGGAGAGCACGCGGTGGAAGATCGAACGCCTCAACCAATACGCCACCAATGGTCGCCTCTGGCTAATTTCAAAGTTTGGAATCGGCTGCTGCAATGAACGGGCAATAACGTGGCGCATCGACCCAGTACACAAAACCCACTCGACCTCCACTTCGATGCTGTTGAGTGTTGGCATGACAGATTTATGACGTCACATAGCTGTTAATATACAACCGATGGTTCATGTATTGAAAAAATTGGGTGCCTCATAGGCGGTGGTGGGAGGTTGCCGGAGGGGATGCGGTTCGTCCAGCGGGATTTGCTTTCGTTGGCTAAAACGCGATAGCCGGGTTTGCTGCAGCGCACTGGTCAGGCATCATGGTTTTTCGAGCATGTCAGGGTTTACACCCCAGTTTGCATTGGAGGTTGGGCCTGTGGACGCAAACCGAATATTCGCCAAAAAGTCCCTGTCCAAATAGACAGCCTTTGGAGCTTTTGTTCCGTCCTCAACAACTGCTTCCACCTGAACACCACCCGAATTTCCTTGATCTTGCAACAGCCTTGTAATGCGCAAGCGAGTGCCGGAGGGCAACACAGCAGCAATTGATCCGATAAAATCTATTTTAATGTAATTGGGGTCCGTCGGATCGAAACGATCAGGTGGCAATAGTATGAACTGCGGCTGCGAGGCAGGCGCATGACCTTTGAAACCTGCGATGGCCGTTTTGGTTTTCGTTTTCCAGAAGGTATTTGTAAACGAAGAAAAATTGTAATGTGGGTCTGCCGTGACATCTTTGTCCGGTCTACAACCAACCAAAAATAACAGCGCCAATGATGCAATCATTGCATGGATGATACTACGCTTGGACTTTGAACATGGATTTGTGTATTGAAACATTGGGTGCCTCAAAGGCGGTGGTGGGAGGTTGCCGAAGGGGATGCGGTTCGTCCAGCGGGATTTCTTGAATGGGGGGCTGGATTCGCTGCGGCGCGAGCCTGTGTGAAAACTTTTTCAAGGTTGGATGAATATAGGGATTTTGAGTACGTCGGACAACTATGCATTTATGTGGATTGCCGCGTGAACAGAAGTTGCTCTTGCCGGAGGCGGTCGAGGA
>JAQGPC010000244.1 GCA_028293285.1 Pedosphaera sp. | reverse complement strand
CGGCGCTTGGCCCGGGATTATGAACGCCTACCCACCACGCTGGCAGGACTGCACTTCGTCGCCTTTGCCTGTCTCATGCTCTCTCGCCTCCTCAGCATCACCTGAAAAGTTAAGTACACGCTCTAGGTTGCTCAAACTGACAGCGGAGATAGATGTGGATCTCTCCGCGCGGCAGGTCACAAACCAGAGAATATTTGGTCCCTCCGGAGGCAGTTGCCTTCAAAAGCGCCACGCAGGTTTCCAACGAAGGCTTTTCGGACTCATCCAGAATTTTGGAATCGGTGGCAAATCGCGGGCAGGGATAGTTTCCCAATTGGGGAGCGGACAACAGGAAATTGGTCATCAACTCGTAGCGGCCGGTTTTGCGGACGGCCTTGAAACGGCCACGAATCCACTCGCAAACGACGGAGTCGCCCGTGCTGTCGGCAATCAGGACATGCTGCGGAGTATTATAGGTGTATCTTTCCAAAAAAGGGTGTTTTGAATTGCCAATGCTCCATCTGTTGAGCCAACCGCCGAGGCGAGGTGCGGGCTGTTGCTGGCACCAAGCGAGGGCATCTTTCACCGTGGCGCAGTTGGCCAGCAGACCGTCGAGAAATGTTGTGAGGTCCGCGGGTGGCTTGAATGATACTACTTTGTCCAGGGTCGGAACATCGGCTACCGCGACGAACAAACCGCGATCATTCATTCCGTCCGCGCTGGTCCAAGTATCGCGACCGCAAGTGACTCGTCCGTGCGCGGTTGCCGTGGCCGGCACGAACGACATGGCGAGACCACAGTTGTCGAGCACATCAAAGCTGCGGCCAGCCAACACCGTTCCTCCTTGGCTATCGCAAAAGACAGTGCAGGCCGACGCGTTAGGAAAACTTGGAAAGGCGAGGCTGAAGATTAAAAGCGCGGCTGGGATTGTCTTTTTAAGTTTCACGTTTACTTGGCGTTTCCCCTGTTTCTATCAGAATGTTGCCGGGGCGTGAAGTTTAAAGGGCGGTTCTTTCGGAGAATTGCCTGTTTCAGCTCGGTATTGGCAACTTAATCATTGAGCCGGCATTATTCAGGTCCAAATATTCCAATGGAGTAAATGGAGCCAATGCAGCCAACCCAGCCAATGGAGCATTTGCTGAAGTGAGGCGGGTATGTTACAACTGTTAAATGGCTATTGAAAATGACGAATGTCGAATTTCGAATGACGAACCGAAATGGCCGGGGTTGGTTAACGGGGCAGGCTGGGCGTTCGCATGACTCGTTTCGAGCAAGTACGACCTAGTGCGAGCAGATGTGAGTAAAAACCAACCACGAATGGGATACGAACAATCATATACAAAGACACCAAGGAAAATTGGCCGCGAAAGGACGCAAAGGTCGCACAGAGAATCCAAACCGAGCCGACAGGCTGTCGGCGCTCCGTAATGAGAAATTAATACGTGTATGGTACTATCTCGAGTTAACTCGAGTAAAAAAATTAAAGCTGAACCACGAATGAACACAAATAGACACGAATTGGGGACATTGATGAAGGGGAAAACCGGAGGTCTGAGGGCAGAGGCCGGACGGCGGAAAAGACACAAACCGCAGATGAACGCCTATGAATGCAGATGGAAATGAACAATGAAGGCACGAAGACGCAAAGCGAAGTGGCCACGAAAAGGCACAGAAATCACAAAAATGAGGACTAGGACAGCCAAAGCCGGAGATTAAGATTACGATTATGAGTAAGATTAAGAAACGGATAATACAATATTATGGCAAGGGCCGTTGGATTCTTACGCCTTTCCACGTCTATGCACCCGTGGCAGCATTATCGGTATGAGTAAGATGGTCGGGATTGATTTGGGCACGACGAATTCACTGGTTGCGACGGTGGATTCAGGCATTCCGCTGGTCCTTGCGGATGCGGATGGTCAACGCTTGACGCCGTCGGTGGTTCACTTTCCGGGGGCGGACGCGGAGCCGATTGTGGGGCTTAAGGCGAATCGAGTGCGGGTATTGAAACCGGCAGAGACGGTTTATTCGGTGAAGCGGTTCATGGGGCGTCGCGGGAATGATATTTCACGCGAGGAAATGCTGGTGACGTATCCGGTCAAGGGTGAAGGGGCGGGACCGGTGACGATTGAGATCCATGGACGAGCCTACACGCCGGAGGAAATTTCGGCAGAGGTGTTGAAGAAGCTTAAGCATGATGCGGAAGCTTCGTTTGGCGAACCGGTGACGCGGGCAGTAATTACCGTGCCGGCGTATTTCAATGATGCCCAGCGGAACGCGACAAAGAAGGCCGGGGAATTGGCCGGGTTTACGGTGGAACGAATCATCAATGAACCGACAGCGGCAGCATTGGCGTATGGATTGGATAAGTTAAAGGAGCAGGCGAAGATTGCGGTTTATGATTTGGGCGGCGGGACGTTTGACTTATCGATTCTGGAGTTGAATAATGGGGTGTTCCAGGTTTTGTCCACGAACGGGAATACACGATTAGGCGGCGATGACTTGGATAAGTGTTTGATTGATTTTCTAGTTCAGAAAATCAAGGCCGCGGGTGGACCCGATGCGACACAGGATTTGCCGATGCTTTCGCGCATTCGCGAAGTGGCGGAGCAGGCCAAGATCAAGCTCTCTTCGGAGATGGAGGTGGAAGTTGCCCTGCCCTTCCTCACACCGAACTTCAGTTTCAGTTTGCGGTTGAGCCGGGCGGAGTTGGAGAATCTCACCCGCGATATTATTGCGCGGACGCGGCCGCATTGTTTGCGGGCACTGGCGGATTCCAAATTGGAAACAAAGGACCTTGATCAAGTGATTCTGGTGGGCGGACAAACGCGGATGCCATTAGTGCGGCAAATGGTGACAGAGATTTTTGGCTGCGCGGAATTTGAAGAAACGCGCGGCAGCATCCGGTTGGGCGCGGACTACCATCGTCCGAAAGGTCCGATGCTGAACACCTCGCAAAATCCGGATGAAGCGGTGGCATTAGGTGCAGCAATTCAGGCGGAGATTTTGTCGGGAGGTTTCAAAAATGTTTTGTTGCTGGATGTGACGCCGTTGTCACTGGGCATTGAGACCTTTGGCGGGTTGATGAATGTGATCATCCATCGCAATTCGACCATTCCCGTCAAGGCGGGCGAGATGTTCACGACGGCGGTGGACAATCAGAAGAATATGCTCATCCATGTCTTGCAGGGCGAGCGGGAGCGGGCGAAGGACAATTGGAGTCTCGGAAAATTTACGATTGATTTCGAACCAGCGCCGAAAGGAGTGCCGCGAATCGGAGTGCAATTTGAAATCGATGCGAACGGGATTTTGCATGTGCTGGCGCGCGACACAAAAACCGGCAAACAGACCGTGGTGGAAATGAAATCGGCTGTGGATGTAGATGACACCGACGTGCAACGGATGGTGGAGGAATCGGTCGAGCATGCGTTTGAAGATCTGGCGGCGCGACGATGGATTGAAGCGACACTTCGGGCGCGGGAGGCGGCGGCGGCAACCCGCAAGGGTTTGGTAGAATGCGCGGACGAGTTGGACACGAGTTATAAAGGCCAGGTAGAGTCGGCTTTGCAAGCGATTGAAGAGTCACTGGCCACTGAGAACGCTGAAACGAAAGTGGGAGACACGAAGAAATTGCAGGAGGCTAACGCTGCATTGGATGAAGCCACCAAGCCTCTGGCTGAACTGATGATGGATAAAGCCATGGAAACTTTGTTACGTAAACGGGGGTTAATTCAGTAAGCATACGTATCTTCTTACAGCCGCAATTGAGTTGCACAAGCGCAAACGGTTATTAATAATTACAGCCAATTTGAGAAGTATCTCCACAGAACTCCATGAAGCCGTGGTCAAGCGGAATGCGGATGCCGTCCGCACTTTACTGCAAGCCAATGCCGAGCTAATCCATTCGCGGGATGAGAAGCAACGGACGGCACTGCAACTGGCTGCCCGCGGCGGGTCCCTGGAAATCGTTGAAATGCTCGTACGTCAGGGGGCGGAGGTCAATACGCGGGATGAAAAGGACCATACGCCATTGCAGATGGCTTCCTATTACGGTTTTGAACAAGTGGTGGAATTCCTTATCTCCAAAAAAGCTGATGTCAATGCGGCCAATCGCTGGCAGATCAGCCCACTGCATCTGGCGGCCAATTTTGGACACCGTGGAGTAGTGGCGTTGCTTTTGAAACATGGCGCTGACGTCCGGGCACAAGAGAGCAAAGGCCAGACACCGATTTATCAGGCGGCTAATTATGGCCACAACACGGTCGTCAAGCTGTTGCTGGCGAGTGGAGCGGATGTGAATGCACGGGATAAGATTGGAGCCACGCCATTGTTCGCGGCGGCGGCTTATGGTCAAAGAGTGGTCGCTGAAGTGCTCATCAATAGCCGGGCAGATATTAATGCGTCGGACAAGGGCGGTTGGACTGCGTTGCATCACACTGCGATTTCCGGTCATAAAGCGGTGGCCGAGTTGCTCCTCGCCGCCAAAGCGAAAGTGGATGCGTTCGATAAACACGGAGTGACGCCGCTGCACATCGCCTGCCGGGTGGGACATATTAATATGGTTGAGCTGCTTTTGCAGCATAAGGCGGATATTAACCGGAAGAATTACCCCGGACGCACGCCGCTGCAGATGGCGGCGATTTGCGGTCAGACGCCGATTGTTGAACTTTTGTTAAATCGCAAAGTAGATATTAATGCCCGGGATTATAGTGGCCAGACTGCCTTGGGTTATGCGGTCATCAATGAACACGAGGAAATTGCCGCGTTGTTGCTGAAAAGTGGTGCCAAGGGTTAATAGCCTGTCGTATCGCAACCAAGCTTACTTGGGCGTCCAGATTTCGTACACTTGTAGTCTTGAAAAGACAACATTGTGTCTCAAGCGATGTTTCGAAATACTTTTCTGTATTTTTTGTCTCCATTTTTTCACCGAGAGCTTTCAAACCTTTCATGGCATGTGAGTTGCTGATGTTGGCTTACGCGGTTGGCAACAGGCAATCTTGAACAACCCTTTGTAATAATCATAAACCCGCCTGTTGCTCCTGTTCATACTGCGCTTATAACGAAAGGTCAAATTAGC